>DATFQE010000039.1:0-8923 GCA_035264445.1 Gaiellaceae bacterium
TGCAGCGCCGAGACGACCAGCGGCAGGGCAGGCTCGGACACCCGGGCACGGTCGGGAAGGGCATCTGCGAAGGCCCCGAGACGCTCGGTCTCGGCCAGCTCGCGGACGAACGGATGCAGTACGGGCCGGTCCATGACGACAGGCGGAACCGGGGGTTCCGCCGCCGTCAATGCTACTGAGCTACTTCGTCCTGACCGGGGCCGGCTCGGCGCGATCCTGGGTCTTCGATTAGCGGGCGGTCCAGCCGAGGTCCATCACGACCGCGGCTCCTGTGAAGTTGCGGCCCGCCGGGCCGAGGAGGAAGGCGGCGACCTCGGCGACCTCCTCCGGCTCGATGAAACGTTTGACCGCCTGCGGCGCGAAGATGACGTCCTCCAGGACCTGCTCCTCCGAGACACCGTGCGCGCTTGCCTGGTCGGCGATCTGGGACTCCACCAGAGGCGTCCTGACGTAGGCCGGGCAGATCGCCGAGACCGCGATCCCGGCGTCCGCGCCCTCCAGCGCGAGCGTCTTCACGAGACCGAGCACGCCGTGCTTGGCGGCGACGTAGCCGGCCTTGAACGGCGACGCGACGAGGCCGTGCACGGACGCGATCGCCAGGAAGCGTCCGTCGCCGCTCTCGCGCAGCGCCTCCCAGCCGTACTTCGCGAGCAGGAACGGGCTCGTCAGCAGTAGCGCGAGGAGCGCGTCCCAGCGGTCCTCGGGGAAGTCGACGACCGGCGCGACGTGCTGGAAGCCGGCGTTCGCCACGATCGCATCCAGCCGGCCGTACCGCTCCAGGGCGGCGTCGACCGCCGCGCGGTTGCCCTCGCGGGTCGTGAGGTCGGCCTCGAAGCCGCCGCGAAGGTCGACGCCGAGCACCCGCCACCCCATGGCTTCGAGGCGCGATGTCACGGCGCGGCCGATTCCGCCGGCCGCGCCCGTGACGATCGCGACTCGCTCAGTCGGCGAGGAACTCGCTGACAAGGCTCCACGTCTCGGGCGAGTTGAGGATGCCCAGGTGCGCCGTGCCGAGGATCGGGTCGTAGCGACCCTGCCCGACCAGGTCGACGTTGACGGCCCGCTTGCCGTGCAGGACGGCGCTCCGCGAGAAGTCGTGCGGAGCGCCGGTCCGGTCCTCGGCCGGAACCGGGGCAAAGATGCCGTCCGTGGCCGAGAAGTAGACGAAGCTCGTGTCCGCGTTGCGGATCGCGAGGTACTCCGTCGGCGCGTGCGTCTCCTTGCGGTTGAGGTCGGTCAGGAACGGCGTGTCCTCTGCGCCGTACTCGAGGCACACCGCGCTGTTCGGCGTGAAACCGCCGAGCATCGGCAGCTGGAAGTAGTTGAGCGGGTTCGGCGAGCAGTCGACGATGCCGTGGTTCGGGCTGTCGATCGCCACGAGGTGCTGGACGAGGTGGTACGCGTGGTCCTGCCGCATCCACTCGCGCGCGAGCGTCCCCCCGAGGCTGTGCCCGACGATGTCGACGCGCTTCGCGCCGGTGTAGCGGAGGACGGCCTGCACGAACGCGCGCACGTCGGGCACGTTCGCCACCGTCGAGTGCGCGAACGCCGAGCGCCGCGTCTGGTCGGCGAGCAGGTCGCACTGGTCGCCCTGGTAGCCGAGCGCCCACACCTCCGAGGGCCGGTAGCCGTTCGCGAGCAGGTGATCGGCGAGCGCCTGCACGTCGCCGAACGGGTTGCACGCGGTCGGGAACGGCGTGTCGTTGTTCCCGTGGAGGAGGATCACCGGCGTCCGGGTGACTCGGCCGGCGCCGCCGAAGCCGATCACCGGGACGCCGAGCGAAGCGTCCGTGATCACCGGAAAGCCGGGCGGGAAGGTCGTGCCGGCGGCCGGCCATGCCGAGCCGGGCAGAACGAGAGCGGCGAGAACGCCCGCGAGGGCGGCGAGCCTGTGCATCAGATGTCACCTCCGTGTCGATTTCCCCAGCGAACGACGCTCGCGGCCCACGTGTAACCCGTGCCTGCCGCGAGCAAGAGCACGAGATCGCCGTCTGCGAGCTGATCCTGCGCGCGGTCGAGAGCGAGCAGGGGATCGACGCCGCTCATGTGCCCGGCGTCGTCGAGGTAGGCCGCACGCTCCGGATCCACGCCGAGCGCGTCCACGAGCGCGTCGTGCATCGAGCGCTTCATGTGGATCCCACAGAGGTACGCGACGTCGGCGAGCGACGCGCCCGAGCGCTCGAGGGCGCCCTCGGCCGCACGCACGAAGTTGGGCAGGCTGATCTCGTCGAGTCGCTCCTTCATCGCGCCCTGGTCGATGACGTCGAGCGACCGGTTGTCGCCGTCGGGGTCGACGCTGCCGCCCGAGGGGACTTTCACGTGGCGCGAGAGCGAGCCGTCGGTGATTCCGTGCGAGCCGAGGACTTCGTTGACGCCGCCGTTCTTGACGAGGAGGGCGGCGGCGGCGCCGTCGCCGAAGTTGATCATGAAGCGGGCGCGCTCGTTCTCGTAGTCGAGCAGGTACGACTCGCGCGAGGCCCCGACGGCGAGGACACGCGTGACGTCCGGCTCGGCGACGAGGATGTCCCGCCCCACGCGCAGCGCCGCCGGCGCGCCGTAGGAGACGTTCGCGTACTCGACCGCGTACGCATTCGCGCACCCGAGCCGGTGCGCGATCGCCGGCCCCGCCTGCCAGACGGGGAAGTCCTTCCACATCGAGCCGAAGTAGAGGACGACGTCGATCGTGTCCGGGTCGACGGCGGCGTCCTCGAGCAGCCGCTCGCCGACGGTCACGGCCATGTCGCTGACGTGCTCGTCCGGGGCCGCGATGTGCTTGCCGCGCAGCCCGAACTTCTCGACGATCACGGCCTCCGGGATCTCGGTCTCGGCCGCGAGCTCGGTCGCGGTCATCCAGCGCTCCGGCAGGTACGACGCGACGGCGGCCAGGCTGACGCACGTCACCGCGGGCTCTCCAGGACACACGCGATGATCCGCTCCAGCTCGTCGAGCACGCGTGCAGGCACCTCTCCCCGCTCGTCCCAGAGGATCCAGCGCATCCCGATCAGCTCGCCCGCGGCCATCAGCGCCCACGCGCTCACCTCGGGGTCGATCTCGCCGATCTCGCCGCGCTCGGCGGCGGTGCGCAGGCCCTCGATGTAGCCGCTCGAGAGCTTGTCGTAGTGGTAGCGGAGCATCTCGGGCGAGACGAACTCCGCCTGGCGGATGACACGGTAAAGGCCCGGGTGCTCGGCCGTGAAGCGGAAGAACGCCTGGAAGCCGAGCACCTCCTGCTCGAGCCTCGTCGACCCCTGCGCGGACGCCTCGCTCATCGCGTGGCGGACGCGTCGGTTCAGGTCACGGAGCAGCTCGTCGAAGATCTCCTTCTTGCTGCGGAAGTACAGGTAGAACGTCCCCATCGCGACGCCTGCCGCCTCGGTGATCTTCACGATCGAAGCGTCGTGGTACCCGACCTGGGCGAAGACGTCCTCGGCGGCCTCGAGCAGGCGCTGGCGCGTGCGCGCACCACGGAGGCCGAGCGTGCGGCCGTCGACGCCGGTCGGAATCGTCTCGACCGGTTTCACGCTGACGCCTCCCTGACGATCAGGTCCCGCAGCGCGTCCTTCCGCACCTTGCCCATGCCCGAGCGTGGAACCTCGTCGACGAAGCGGACGCCTTTCGGGACCTTGAAGCGCGCGAGGCGCGCACGACAGTGGTCGAGCAGCTCCTCCTCGTCGACCGTCCGGCCGTCCGCGACCACGACAGCCGCGATGCCGACCTCGCCCCACCGCTCGTCCGCGACGGCCACGACGGCGACGTCCGCGACGGCGGAGTGCTCGTGCAGGACGCTCTCCACCTCGGCCGGATAGACGTTCTCGCCGCCCGAGATGTACATGTCCTTCAGGCGCGCGCAGATCCGGTAGTAGCCCTCGTCGTCGCGTTCGGCGAGATCTCCCGTGAGCAGCCAGCCGTCGACGGTCGCGGACGCGGTCGACTCGGGATTGCCCCAGTAGCCGGCGAAGACGTTCGGGCCGCGCACGACGAGCTCGCCCTGCCCGGGGCCGTCGAGGAGCTGTCCCGAGCCGGGATCCCGCAGCGCGACCTCGACGTAGGGATACGGCTTGCCGGCGAACCCGAGCTTCCGCACGGCGTCCTCGGCGGGTAGGCAGAGCACGTTGGGAGCGGCCTCGGTCAGGCCGTAGCCCTGGACGATGTCGATGCCGCGCGCGCTCCACGTCTCGAGCAGCGCCTCGGGCATCGGCGCGCCGCCCACGACTGCCTGCCGCACGCTCGAGAGGTCCGCGGTCTGGAAGCCTGGCTCCTGCGCCATGAAGAGGTAGACCGCGGGGACGGCCATCAGCGTCGTCACGCGCTTTTCCGCGATTAGGGCAAGACAGCGCTCCGCATCGAAGCTCCGCTCGAGCACGACGGTTCCGCCCTTCCACCACGTCAGCAGCGGCTGCACGTTCCAGCCGCCGCAGTGAAACTGCGGCAGGACCTGGAGCGCGACGTCGTCGCCGGCCATCCCCGTGCCGAGGTCGAAGCTGAGGTTCGTCCAGAAGCAGTTGGCGTGCGTCAGCAGCGCACCCTTCGGCTTGCCGGTGGTCCCCGAGGTGTAGATGAGAAAGAGCGGGTCGTCGTCGCCCGCCTCGGCGTCGACCTGACCGGCGTCGTCGTCGATCTCGCCGAGCGGGCGGCGCCGCGGCTCGACGCTCGCCTGCTCCAGCGTCGCGTCGGCCAGCTCGGAGTACTCGTCCTCGACCAGGAAGACCGCGGGCTCGCAGTCGTCGAGCTGGTAGGAGAGCTCGGCCGGCGATAGCCGCCAGCTGAGCGGGACGAGGACGAAGCCGGCCTTCGCGCACGCGAAGAAGACCTCCACGTGCTCGGGCGAGTTTCCGGTCAGCGTCGCGACGCGGTCGCCGTGACGCAGTCCCGCCGCGAGCAGGTCGGCCGCAAGCCGCTCCGAGCGCTCGTCGAGCTCCGCGTACGTGACGAGCCGGCCGCCGAAGTCGATCGCGACCCGGGCCGGCGTCGTGCGCGCACGGTCGCGGATCCACCGGCCGAGCGTGAGCCGGCCGCTCACGCGAGAAACTCCTTCACCAGCGTCGCGAACCTCGCCGGATCCTCCCAGAAGAACAGGTGGCCGCCGGGAACGCGCTCCAGGCGAGCGCCGGGAATGCGCTCGGCGAGCAGCTGCGAGTTGCGCGGATCGACGACGGCGTCGGCGGTCCCCGTGACGACGAGCGTCGGCGCCTCGATTCCCGAGACGCGGTCGAAGGCGTCGAAGCCGACACCGGCTGCGGCCTGCGACTGCCAGCCGTTCGGATCGAACGGGTTCGCCAGCCGCAGCGAGTAGATCCGGTCGACCAGCGCGTCCGGCGCGCCGGGCGCCAGGGCATTCTCGACGAAGCGCCGCAGCGCGACCTCGGGCGCAAGCGTCGGCGCGGCGAGCATGAGCTCGACCGTCTGCTGCGGCATCGGATGCGCGGACCGTCCGCCGGGCGTCGTGCACGCGAGGACGAGCCGTCGAACCCGCTCCGGGAAGGCGAGCGCGAGCTCCTGCGCGGCCATGCCGCCGAGGCTGGTTCCGACGACGTCCGCGCGCTCGACCCCGGCCGCGTCGAGCACGGCGACGGCGTCCCCGGCGAGCTGACGCGCGGTGTACGGACCGGGCGGGACGTCGCTGTCGCCGATCCCGCGGTTGTCGTAGAAGAGGACGCGGAAGCCGGCGGCGAGCGGTTCGAGCAGCGGCTCCCACCCCCAGCGGCCGTAACCGAGCCCGTGCATCAGCAGCACCGGATCGCCCGTGCCGCGGGTCTCGTAGGCGATCCGGACGTCGCCGTTGCTCGCGTGCTGAACGGCGGCCTTCATACGCGTTCGGCCTCCGGCTCCACCGCGGCGCCCGGCGTCGCAACAACCTCGTCGAGCAGCGCCACCCCGCCCCGCCTCGGACGCAGCCGCGCCAGGCCGGCGAGCCCGCCCGGCAGGAAGTAGACGAGCAGGACGAACAGCGTGCCGAGCACGAACAGCGGCTCGGAGAGCGGGATGCGGAGCGCCTTCGGCAGGTCCTGGATCGTCTGCGAGTCGGACCAGTCGAGCAGCCGGTTGTCGAGGAACGTGTAGACGGCTCCGCCCAGCACGGCGCCCCAGCGCGTCCCGGTTCCCCCGATGACGACCATCAGCAGCAGCGCCAGCGTGAAGGAGGGCGTTGTCACCTGGGGCGTCGCGCCGCCGATCAGCAGCACGTAGACGACGCCGCCGACCGTGGCGAGGAACGACGACAGGACGAAGGCCATGAGCTTGAACCGGAACGGCTGCAGGCCGAGAACCTCGACGCGCCGCTCGTTCTCGCGGATCGCCTGCCAGACGCGCCCCGGCGACGAGTCCACCGCCCAGTTCACGATCACGAAGACGACGATCAGGTAGGCGAGCGCGAGCCAGTAGAGATTCTTCGTGTTCAGCACGCCGACGAACGACTCGGGCAGCTTCTGGAAGGCGACGGCGACGCCCTCCTCCCCGCCGCTCCAGCCGTGCGGGTTCTTGTCGACGAGAATCGAGCCGGCCTCGGCGAACGCAAGCGTCACCATTGCGAACGCGATCCCTGCCACCCGCAGGCTGACCGCTCCGAGCACGAGTGGCAGCAGGAGCCCGATCAGCGCCGTGAACGCCAGCGTCTTCGGCAGGCTCCAGTCCCACTTCGTCGTGCCGATCGCCGTCAGGTAGACGCCGACCGCGAAGTAGAGCGCGTGGCCGAACGAGAGCAGGCCGGTGAAGCCGAACAGCAAGTCGTACGTCAGGGCGACGCCGCCGAAGACGAGCATCAGGCCGAGCAGCTGCAGGGTCCCCGGACTGTTCAGCTCCGAGCTGAAGACACCGTGCGTGTCGAGCGAGATCTTCGGGACGAGCGCGAGCAGGCCGAACACGGCGACTGCAATGACGATCCCGAGCGCGCGCGTCAATGCGCCACCTTCGGCGCCAGGCCGCCGGGCTTGACGAGGAGCGTCAGCGCCAGCAGGAGCACGACCGCGAGGTCGCCCGTCCCGGACGACGCGTAGTAGTTCGCGTACTGCTGAATCAGGCCGACCGCGACGGCCGCGACCGCGGACCCCGGGATCGAGCCGAGTCCGCCGATCACCGTGACGATGAAGGCGAAGATCAGGAGCGACGTGCCCTGGTTCGGATCGACCGACCCGAAGTACACGCCGGCGAGCACGCCCGCGAGCGCTGCCGCGACGCCTCCAATGGCGAAGACGAGGGTGAAGGCCTTCTTGACGTCGATCCCGAGCGCCGTGACCATCGCGCGGTTCTCGACGCCGGCGCGGATGATCAGGCCGTAGCGCGTGTAGCGCAGGAACGCGGTCAGCGCCCCGAGCGTCACGACGGCCGCCGCGATCTCGACGAAGCGGTCGTTCGGGATCTGGGCGCCGAGGATGCTCGTCGTCTCGTACATCCACTTCGGCGTCGGATAGATCCGCTCGGTCGGCCCCCAGATGCCCTGCACCAGCGCGATCAGCGCGAGCGAGAGCCCGACGGTGACGAGCGCCTGCTCGATGTGGCGCTGGTAGAGCGGCCGGATCAGGACGACCTCGACGAGCGCGCCGAGCACGGCGCCGCAGAGGAGGCCGAAGCCGGCGGCGACGACGAAGCGCAGCGGGTCGGAGCCGATCGCGTCGAGCTTGCTCTCGCTCCACCAGGTCGCGTAGGTGCCGACCGTGATGAACGCGCCATGCGCGAAGTTCAGCACGCCCATCAGGCCGTAGATCAACGACAGGCCGGAGGCGATCAGGAAGTACATGGCGCCGAGCGCGAGCCCGGTGAGGGTGAGCAGGACGAAGGTGTCCATCAGTGGGCGCCGCCCGCGACGCCGAGCAGGCTGCGGACGCGGTCGGGGTCGGAGAGCAAGGCCTCGGCGGAGCCGGCGTAGGTGACGCGGCCGGCGTCGAGGACGATCGCGTCGCGCGCGATCCGCTGCACGACGCCGAGGTTCTGCTCGACGAGGAGCATCGTCTCGGTCTCGCTGACTCGCTCGAGCACGCGCGCGACCTCGGTGACGAGCAGCGGCGCGAGACCCTTCGTCGGCTCGTCGACCAGCAGGATCCGGTTCTCGTTCAGAAGCGCGCGGCCGATCGCGACCATCTGCTGCTGACCGCCCGAGAGCGTGCCCGCCTTCTGCTCCGCGCGCTCGTGGAGCTCCGGGAAGAGCTCGTAGACGAGGTCGTAGCGCGCGCTGCCGTTCCGCTCTGCGAGCTCGAGGTTCTCCTTGACGGTCAGGCCGGCGAAGACGTCGCGGTCCTCCGGGACGTAGCCGACGCCGCGGCCGACGATCTTGTGCGTCGGCAGCTTGCTCAGCTCGGCGCCGTCGAGCACGACGCTCCCGCGCGGGCGCACGAGGCCCATCAGCGAACGGATCGTCGTCGTCTTGCCGACGCCGTTGCGGCCCAGGAGCGCGGTGACGCCGCCTCGCGGGACGTCGAACGAGATCCCCTGCAGGACGTGCGACGGGCCGAGGTAGACGTGCAGATCCCGAACCGAGAGCAGCCGCGCGGCGGGCTCGGTCACAGGGGCTCCCCGAGGTAGGCCGCCTGCACCTCGTCGTTCTCCATGATCTTGTCGGTGGTGTCGACCGCGAGCAGGCGCCCGTGGTGCATGACCGCGATCCGCTCCGCGACGCCGGTGACGACGTGGATGTGGTGCTCGACCATGAGCACCGTCTTGCCTTCCTCGGCGTGCACCGTGCGGATCACCTCGACGAGGCCGGGGATCTCCTCGACGCTGACGCCCGCCATCGGCTCGTCGAGGAGCACGATCGCCGGGTCGGCGGCGAGCACCATCGCGAGCTCGAGCTTCCGCTTGTCGCCGTGGGACAGGGAGCCGGCCGGCGTCGTGCGCCGCGCGCCGAGCCCGACGCGCTCGAGCGCCCAGCCGGCCCGGTCGACCGCCTGCCGGACGCGCGAGGCGAGCCGCCAGACCCGCATGGCTCCTCCGA
>DATFQE010000040.1:0-13237 GCA_035264445.1 Gaiellaceae bacterium
CTCGTCACGTTCATGCGCTCGTCGGCGAAGCCGATCCAGGCTCTCCCGCTTGCGCGCGAGTATCCGAGCCTGCCGACGGACGAGCTCGCGATCGCCTGCGCGTCGCACCTCGCCGACCGGGCCCAGCTCGCGGCGGTCGAGTCGCTTCTCGCGCGCGCGCACGCGCGTGAGGAGGACCTGGAGTGCGGGGCGGAGGGAGACCCGCCCAGCCGCCTCAATCACAACTGCTCCGGCAAGCACGCCGGGATGCTGGCGGTCTGCCGGGCCCGCGGCTGGCCCACGGAGGGCTACCGGCTCGGGGACCACCCGCTCCAGCAGGAGCTCCACGCCGAGATCGAGACGACGGCCGGCGCGACGCCGAGCGCAACGGCCGTCGACGGCTGCGGCGTCGTCACGTTCGCCCTTCCGCTCCACGCGATGGCGCACGCCTTCACGCGGCTCGAAGACCGAATCACGGAGGCCATGCGCGCCCACCCGGAGCTGATCCGCGGCGAGCGAGCCGCCGACACGATGCTGATGCGCACGCTCCCTGGCTGGGTCGCGAAGGGCGGCGCCGAGGGGCTGATGTGCGCCGCGGGCGACGGAATCGGCGTCGCGTTGAAAGCGGAGGACGGCGCGGCGAGAGCGCTTCGACCCGCCCTCGCGGCCTTCCTCGGCCGCCTCGGACACGTCCTTCCAGAGGCGTTCGCGGTTGTCGGCGTCGAAAACTCCCGGGGCGAGCGGGTGGGCGAGATCGTTGCGGCCCTGTGAAGATTTGTTTCCGAGTTGTGAAGAACGGCGCTAGTATCGGCGACGCGAAGGTGAGCCGGGTCACTTCCGTACCGGCTCTTTGTGCGCCAGCGGTAGGTCTTTCCCCAGTCCACCAGTCGCCAGAAAGCCGGAGGTAAATGCTCACCGTCGACATTTCTCTTCCAGACGTTGAAGAGCTACACAAGCTCGTACAGGACGGACAGGAGAAGGGCTTCCTCACCTACGACGAGATCGTGGCCGGCCTCGAGGAAGTCGACCTCACGAAAGAGCAGATCGAAGATTTCTACACCTACCTGATCGACCACTCCGTCGAGCTGATGGAGGGCGAGAAGTTCAAGCACCCGCCCCACGAGCAGCCCGCGCTGGCCGAGGAGGAGACCCAGAAAGGGCCGAAGCTCGACCTGACGGTGGAGCCGTCGCTCGACTCGCTCCGCCTCTACCTCAGGGAGATCGGCAAGGTCCCGCTTCTGACCGCCGATCAGGAGGTCTACCTGGCGAAGCGGATCGAGCGGGGCGAGATGGCCGCGAAGACGCAGATGATCGAGGCGAACCTCCGCCTCGTCGTATCGATCGCGAAGAGCTATCTCGGCCGCGGCCTGTCCTTCCTCGACCTGATCCAGGAGGGCTCGCTCGGGCTGATCCGCGCGGTCGAGAAGTTCGACTACCGCAAGGGCTACAAGTTCTCGACCTACGCGACGTGGTGGATCCGCCAGGCCGTCACGCGCGCAATCGCCGACAAGGCGCGGACGATCCGCATCCCCGTGCACATGGTCGAGAAGCTGAACAAGGTCGTCCACATCGAGCGCCAGCTGGTCCAGCGCCTCGGCCGCGAGCCGCGGCCCGACGAGATCGCGACCGAGCTCGAGATAACGACCGAGGAAGTGCGCGAGATCCTGCGCATGGCCCAGCTGCCCGTGTCGCTGGAGAAGCCGATCGGCGAGGAGGAGGAATCCGAGCTCGGCGACTTCGTCCAGGACGAGCAGGCCGAGTCGCCGTTCGACACCGCGTCGCTGTCACTCCGCCGCGAGGACATCAAGAAGGCGCTCGACTCGCTGCCCGACCGGGAGCGGAAGGTGATCGAGCTCCGCTTCGGGCTGCTCGGTGACCAGCCGTGCACGCTCGAGGAGGTCGGTCGCGCCTTCGGCGTCACCCGCGAGCGGATTCGTCAGATCGAGAACAACACGCTGAAGCGGCTCGAGTCGCTGCCCGAGGCCCAGGGTCTCCGCGGGGCTAGCTAGGAAGCGGAGCTGGACCGGTCTCGGGCGGCCGCGCCGCCGCGACGCGGTCGAGCGGGGAGAAGAGCCTGCAGTGCGGGCACTTGAAGCCCCGGTTGGCCGGGGTCGCGCCCGCGATCAGCTCACCCGTGAAGGGCTTCTTGCAGTGCGGGCAGACGACGTCGAGCTTCTCGGCCATACGAGCCACGCTAGCACCACGGCCTTCCTATCCGCGGACCAGGCGCTTCCACGTTGAACGCAGGGCCGAAAAGCCGTATAAGCAGGGCATGAACGCGGCTGTGGCCCCCGAGCGGTCCGTGGAGCCCATCGTGCGCCTCGAGGGCGTGCGGAAGAGCTTCGGCGACAACCTCGTCCTCGACGGGATCGACCTCACCGTCGCGGCCGGCGAGGTCCTGACGATCATCGGTCCGAGCGGGAGCGGCAAGAGCACCCTCCTGCGGACGGTGAACCTCCTCGAGCCCGTGGACAGCGGCCGGATCTTTCTCGAGGGCGAGGAGATCACGCGCAAGGGAGTGAACCGAAACGCGATCCGGCAACGAATCGGAATTGTCTTCCAGCAGTTCAACCTGTTCCCACACCTGAAGGTGATCGACAACCTGACGCTCGCGACCCGGCGGGTGAGGCACGTCCCGCGCAAGGAGGCGGACCGGCGCGCCCACCTGCTGCTGGAGCGTGTCGGCCTGCCGGAGAAGGCGAAGAGCTATCCGCACCAGCTCTCGGGCGGCCAGCAGCAGCGGGTCGCGATCGCGCGGGCGCTGATGATGAGCCCGCACGTGATGCTGTTCGACGAGGTCACGTCGGCCCTCGACCCGGAGCTCGTCGGCGAGGTGCTGATCGTGATGCGCGATCTCGCCCGCACCGACGGGATGACCATGCTCGTCGTCACACACGAGATGCAGTTCGCCCGCGAGGTGGGCGACTGGCTCGTGTTCATGGACGAGGGCCGCATCGTCGAGCAGGGCAAGCCCGCCGAGGTCCTATCTGACCCGAAAGAAGAGCGAACCCGCCGCTTCCTCCGCCGAACGCTGACGCTGGCGGAATCGCTGGAGGAGCTCGAATCGCTCGAGGAGTTGACCACAGACGAAGAGGGAGGCACTGAATGAAACGACTCTTGCTGGTGATCGCCGCGATCGGCGTCGCCGCCGCGGCTTTCGCCGCTTGGGGAGCCGCCGCGCCGTGGAGCGTGTCCACACCGGACAAGGCCACGGCGGCGACCAAGCTGCCGGCACTGCCGGCGGAGGTGAAACAGCGGAAGCGCTGGAAGATCGGCGTCAAGTGCGACTTCCCGCCGTTCGGCTACATCGGGGCCGACGGGAAGAAGGGCGGTTACGACGTCGATGTGGCCAAGCGCTTTGCCACGCTCGCGTTCGGCAAGTCGAACCGCGTCTCGATGGAGTGCGTCACGACGCCGAGCCGTATCCCGGCGCTGATGTCCAAGCGCGTCGACATCATCATCTCGACGCTGACGTACACCCTGGCTCGCGATCAGCAGATCGACTTCTCGATCCCGTACTACGACGCGACGGGACGGCTCCTCGTCCGTAACGACACCAACATCGCGAACCTGGGCGCGCTGGCCGGCAAGACGGTCGTGACGACCCGCGGTTCGATCTACGACAGCTGGATCCGTAACTGCTTCAGCGACACGAAGTTGCTCGTTCTCGACTCGACCACGTCGGCCACGCTCGCGCTGAAAGACCGGCGTGCGGACACGTTCATGTTCGACGACGCGCTTCTCCTCGGCATCGCGGCCAACGACCCGCAGCTGAAGCTGACGTCGCAGAGGTTCCTGAATCTCCCGTGGGGGATCGGGATCAGGCAGGGTGAGACGGACATGAAGGCATGGGTCGACGCAGCCGTTCGCCTCATGAAGAAGAACGACGAGTTCGCGACGATCCTGAAGAAGAACGCTCCCCGTCGGTTCTGGAAGGAGTTCCTGACCAACGTGCCGAGGCCGAAAGGCAAGGCCATCGTCTATCCGACCGTCAGCGACCCGTCCAAGCTCTGTCCGTAACCGGCTAGGCGAGGGCGGCCGTCCGCGGCCGCCCTCGCTTCCTTTCCCGTGATCCCGCTCGCGCTCGAATTCGACTGGGGCGTCGTCCTCGACAACCGCGAGGAGTGGATCGAGGGCCTCAAGAACACCCTCAAGGTCTCGGCGATCGCGATCGCGGGGTCGTTCGTGGTCGGACTGATCCTTGGGGCCGCGCGCGCCCACCGGATACCCGTAATCAGCCAGTTGGCGGCGGTCTACGTGGAGGTGATCCGGAACACGCCGCTGCTCGTGCAGGTGTTCTTCATCTTCTTCGGCCTGCCGCAGCTGGACATCCGGCTGGAGCCGTTCACCGCCGCCTGGGTCTCCGTGCTGATCTGGGGCGGGGCCTTCAACACGGAGAATTTCCGGGCCGGCTTCCAGGCGGTGCCGTTCCGCTACCGGGAAGCCGGCTTCGCGCTGGGCTTCAGCCGGCCGGCGACCTTCTTCAACGTAACGCTTCCGATCGGCGGGCGGATCGCGCTCCCGTCCTCGATCAACACCTACGTCTCGGTCCTGAAGAATACGGCCATCCTCGGGCCGGCGATCGGCTTCGCCGAGCTCACCAACACCGCCTACAACCTCGAGAGCGTCCTCTTCCAGCCGCTCGAGATCTACACGGTGCTCGCGCTGACCTACCTCGCGATCGTCTGGCTGATCTCGATCGGGATCCGCCTGCTCGAGTCGCGGCTCCGGCTTCCCGAGGAGGCGCGATGAGCTTGCTCGCCTTCGAGGTGCCTGAGTGGTACCGCCAGGCCCTCGACTACATCCTCACCGAGGGGCTGCGCGGGACGCTGATCATCGCGGGCGAGTCGGTGGCGGCCAGTGCGATCGTGGGCGTCCTGCTCGGGACGCTGATGACGATCCACTTCTTGCCCCTGCGCGGGCTGATCAGGCTCTACATCGAGATCTGGCGCGGGCTCCCGATCATCGTGACCATCTTCCTGATCTTCTTCGCGCTGCCCGCGGTCGACATCCGCTTCAGCGCCTTCCAGGCGGCGGCCATCGGGCTCTCGCTCTGGGGCAGCGCCCAGGTCGCCGAGGCGACGCGAGGGGCGGTCGAATCGATCCCGCGCGAGCAGCACGAGGCGTCGGCCGCGCTCGGCTTCGGCTGGACCGGCCGGCACGTCTACGTGATCGTCCCGCAGGCGCTGCGGCGGCTGCTGCCGCCGATGGTGAGCCTGCTCGTGAACGTGCTCCAGAACTCGACGCTCGCCGCCCTGATCGGAGCGCTCGAGCTGCTCGAGTCGGGCAAGCGCCAGGTGGAGCGTCTGGCGGCCCCGCCGCCGGTCGGCGACGGCGCGATCCACGCGCTTCCGATCTACGGTACCTTGCTGCTGCTCTTCTTCGTCATCTCGTTCCCGCTCACGCGGCTGGCCGCGTACCTGGAGCGGCGCCTCGTCTAGGCGTTCGACGTCGTGGTCCCAAGTGGCGGCAGGAAAGTGCGCCCAAAGGTGCAATTCTGCGCGTCTTACGCCTTTCCGACCGCCGGAGGTTGCGGTAGGGTGAACTCGTAAAGCAGATGTAAAGGTTCGGTACGAATCGGGCCGGGAAGTGGTCACACGGGGCAGACGGCCCGTTATTCCTCCCTGAGAAGGCGTGACCGGGGCCGGGTTGCCGTGAGTGCGCGCCGAACCGCAGACACGGAAGGACCGAATGCTGAACAATCTTGCCCTGACCGGGCCCGAACTGGATCTGAACGCCGTCGAGGCGTTCCTTCACGGCGCGCAGGAGCGTGGTCATGTGCGCGCGGCCGAGCTCGACGAACTTCGGGCCGAGCTCGAGTTGGACGACGACGCGGTCGACGCGGTGCGCGCAGCGCTCGCCGAGTCCGACGTCGAGATCGACGCGGACGTAGACGCCGAGCCGCAGCTCGACCTGACGCCCTCCAGTGGCGGGACGACCGAGAGCCTGCAGGTGTTCCTGAACGGGATCGGCCGCTACCCGCTGCTGACGGCGTCGGAGGAGGTTGCGCTCGCCAAGCGCGTCGAGCGTGGCGACCTCGTCGCCAAAGAGCGCATGGTCAACTCGAACCTCCGCCTCGTCGTCTCGATTGCGAAGCGCTACCGCGGGCACGACCTGCCGCTCCTTGATCTGATCCAGGAGGGCACGATCGGCCTGAACCGCGCGGTCGAGAAGTTCGACTGGCGCAAGGGCTACAAGTTCTCCACCTACGCCACCTGGTGGATCCGCCAGGCGTGCCAGCGCGCGGTCGCGAACCAGGCCGTGACGATCCGCGTGCCGGTGCACGTAGTCGAGCGGCGCCAGAAGCTCCGCCGGGCGCGCCAGCGCTTCGAGACCTCGCACGGCCGCACGCCGACGATGGAGGAGCTGGCCGAGGCGACGCAGCTGCCGCTGAAGCACGTCGAGGAGGCACTCGAGGCCGTCGAGGCGTCCGTCTCGCTCAACCAGACGGTCGGCGAGGGAGACGCCGAGCTCGGCGACCTGCACGCCGACCGCAGCGCGGACGACCCGCTGGAGACGGTCGAGGCCTCGCTCGAGAACGATCGCGTCCGCGACGCCGTCGAGGCGCTCCCGGAGCGCGAGCGGCGCGTGATCGAGCTCCGCTTCGGCTTCGGCGAGGGCACTGACGGCATCAGCCTCGACCAGATCGGCCGCGAGCTGGGCCTGACCCGCGAGCGGATCCGCCAGCTCGAGGCGAGCGCGCTCGTCCGCCTGGGTTCCCTGCTCGAGACGCGGCCGCTGTCTCCCCGCGACGACCTCGCGGGCGCCGCTTAGACAGCGGCAACCAACGAATCACGGCAATAAGAGGGGCCGGCTTTGCCGGCCCCATTGTCGTTCAGAAGAACCCCCG
Source organism: Gaiellaceae bacterium (assembly GCA_035264445.1). GTDB lineage: Bacteria > Actinomycetota > Thermoleophilia > Gaiellales > Gaiellaceae > DATFQE01. The sequence continues at coordinate 6,830 of DATFQE010000040.1, forward strand.
AAGGAGGGGCTTCGTGGGGGAACCATGCGGTTCCCCCACGTTCTACTTCTTACAGATCGCTGCGATGTCGAGCTCGTAGACCGGCTGGTAGAAGAAGCAGCCCGTCGACCTCGACACGAGGTACCGGGTGTTGTCCGTGATGTACGACGCCAGCGGCGCTGCATTCTTCGCGAGGTCGACGTCGAGGTTGCCGAAGGCGCGGTAGCGGGCCTGGCCGATGAGGCTGGCCGCGGCCGCGATCTTCCGGTTGTACGCGGGATTGTTGAAGTACGAGTAGTTGTTGTTGTTGGCCGGGCGGATCGTCGTCCCGTCGAGCAGGAACATGAAGTCGTACGGGTCGAAGTAATCCATGTGCCAGCCCTCGAGGCTCATGTCGAAGGGCTCGCCACGGGTCCCGGTCTTCGTGAACTGCACGGCACGCGGGTACGGCTTGATCTCCGTGTCGAGACCGATCGCCTTCAGGTTGTTCTGGACGATCTCGGCGGTCGGCACGCACGGGCCCGTGTTGCACGTGTAGAGCACGGCCTTGCCGCTGCGAAGGTTCCCTTGCGCAAGCGACCGAGCCCGGGGCACGTTCGGCCGGGACGGGTAGATCGCCGCGTTCTTGAACCCGCGCATCGTCGGCGGCATGTACTGGTCGTTGATCACGCCCGCGTACGCACCGCGCTGGTTGATCATCGCGATCCGGTCGATCGCGTTGTTCACGGCCTTCTTCAGGCCGACGTTGCCCAGACCCGAGCCGCCGAACAGCGGCCGGTCATGGTTCATCGCCACGTACCGGAACGCGGCCGACGCGTTGACGAAGTACTGGCCCGGAGAAGCCTTCCGGACGCCGTACTTCTGACCCAGCTCGGCGTGCGCTGCCGGCGGGACGGGCCCGAAGTCGGTCGCGTTCGACTCGAGGTTCAGGCGGATGGTCGCCAGCGGCAGGCCGACGTCGAAGTCGACCCGGTTGACGTTGTGCGGCCGCGGCCCCTTGTAGAAGCGGTTCCGCAGCAGCGTGATCGCGCGCTTCGGCTCCCACTTGGCGATGTAGTACGGGCCGGAGCCGACGATCGGTGCACCGACACCGTCGGGATTGATCGGCATGTTCGTCGGGATCGGCGCGAAGAACGGCATCGCAAGCCGCGAGAGCAGGTCAGGAGCCCGCTTTGTCAGCCGGAGGCGCAGCGTGTAGCGCGAGGGCGTAGTCACGCCCGACGCCTTCGTCGCCTTGCCGTCGATGACGGCCTGGGCGCCGACGATGTCCTCGATGAACGGCTGTGCCGGCGAGGCCATCTTCGGGTTGAGGTCGCGGTTGATCGCGGCCGCATAGTTCGCGGCCGTTACAGGCTTGCCGTTGCTGAAGCGATACCCGGTCTTCAGCGAGAACGTATAGGTCTTCCCGTCCTTGGAGATCTTCGGCATCCCGCGGGAGACCTCCGGCACGAGCCGAGACCCGCGCGGGGCCGGCGCGTCCGGATAACTCATCAGCATCGAGTGTGCCGCGTACATGATCTGCCACGAGATCGAGTAGTACGACAGGGCCGTATCGACGTAGTCGATGTCCGTGTCGAGGCTGTACCGGAACGTACCGCCCTTCTGCGCGGGCCCACTCGATGCCTGCGGCCCGCTCGCCCCCGACGACCCGGCCGTGGCCGTCGCGGCGATCAGGCTCGCCCCGATCACCAGCATGGCGATCGAGAGCATCAGCCGTCTGTGCATGCTGCTCCTTTCCGATTTAACCGGCCAGTGACCATTCCTGACCGTGGACGCGTGCGTTTATCGCGTCGAGGTTTTAGACGGTCGGGCCGAGGATCGGTGAGCCTTCTTAAGCAATGCTTGACGGCTGTTTAGAGTTTCGAATGACTGCGATGAGCGACTAACTTTTCCGAATAGCAACCGTTACTCTGCGTCATTCTTTATTAAGTGCAGATGTATTAAGTCGTTTGATGAGCCAAGTAGGACTTGCGCTTGCGCAATTAAAGACCATTTCTTCACACTGGGCAACGAGACTCCTTCCGTACCGCCTTGTGCGCCGTGGGCCGACGGCGCACAAGGCGCGGAGGAGGCTCATGTGACGGGCGCAACGAGGCCTTAACAATCTTCGAACAACTCCGCGCGTCTCAATCAGCGTGTTCGTCCGTGAGGCAGGCGAGGGCGGCGAAGCCACCGAGCCCTGGCTGGGGCTCGAGTTCCGCCATCTCGCAGCGTTGCAGGCCGTCGCCGACGAGGGCTCGTTCAACGGCGCCGCCCGCCGCCTCGGCTACACGCAGTCGGCGATCAGCCAGCAGATCGCCAGCCTGGAGCGGATCGTCGGGATGCGCGTCGTCGAGCGCGTCCACGGCAAGAAGACCCTCGGCCTCTCCATCGCGGGCAAGACCCTGCTCGCCCACGCGACCGCGATCCAGGCGCGGCTCGGCGCCGCGAAGACGGACATCGACGCGCTCGCGCGCGGGACGGCCGGCCCACTGCGGATCGGCGCGTACGAGAGCGTCAGCACGCGGCTGCTTCCTCCCGTCCTGCAGCGGTTCGTCGCGGTGTTCCCCGACGTGGACGTCGAGCTGCACGAGGCGCATCACGACCTCGAGTTCCTGCGCGCGCTCGAACGCGGCGTCCTCGACATCGCGTTCGTCGACCTCCCGCTGCCGCCGGGGCCGTTCGCGACGGAGCAGGTGCTCACGGAGCCGTACGTCCTCGTTGCGCAGACCGGCTCGGAGTACGCGCGCATGTGTCCGCCGCGGACGCTTGCCGACCTCGCGCGGCTTCCCTTGGTGGCGTTCCGGGCGTGCAAGCGGATCGAACCGGTGGCGGGTCAGCTCCGCGCGATCGGGCTGGAGGCGAACGTCGTGCTTCGCTCCGACTACAACGAGGCCGTGCAGGGTTATGCGGCCGCGGGCCTCGGCGTCGCGCTCATGCCGCGCCTCGCGGTCAACTTCGAGGACGAGCGCACGGTCGTGATCGAGCTCGGCGAGATCGTCCCGCCTCGCCGGATCGCGACCGCGTGGCACGCGGAGCGGACGCCGAGCGAGGCCGCGCAAGCGTTGACGGCGATCGCGGCCGACGTCGGGTCGAGCCTCGACGTGCCCGCCGCGCGCTCCGTTGCGTAAGCCCCTGTAAGCCGACGCAACTGCCGCTCGCTCGGGCGCAGGCGTGGGGGTGAGCGACTGCGACAATCGCCTCATGACCGCCGCCCCCGCCGCCACGCGCCGCCTGACTGCTGTTCTCCGCGAGGAGGAGCGCGTCACGCCGCTCGAGCTCTTCTTCGACCTGGTCTTCGTCCTGGCGATCACCCAGTGCACGGCGCTGATGGCCGGCGAGCCGACTTGGACGGGGCTCGCAAAGGGCCTGGCCGTTCTGGCGGTGCTGTGGTGGTGCTGGGGCGGGTACGCCTGGCTGACCAGCGTCGTCGACCCTGAGGAGGGTGCCGTCCGGCTCGTCATCTTCGGCGCGATGGCCTCGCTTCTGATTGCCGCGCTCTGCGTCCCGGGCGCTTTCGATGACTCGGCGCTGATCTTCGCCCTCGCGTACGGCGCCGTGCGGATCGCCCACATCCTCCTCTTCGTGCTCGCGAGCCGCGACGACCCGGGGCTGCGCTACTCCGTCCTGACGCTCGCGGGGAGCACCGCGCTCGGCGTCGGGCTGCTGACCGCGGCTGCCTTCGTGGACGGCTGGGCGAAGGCGGCGCTGTGGGCGGTCGCCCTCCTGCTCGACATCAGCGGGCCCGGGTTCTTCGGCGTCGAGGGGTGGAAGCTCGTTCCCGGCCACTTCGCCGAGCGCCATGGGCTGATCGTGATCATCGCGATCGGCGAGTCGGTCGTGGCGATCGGCGTCGGCGTCACGCACGAGGTCGACGCGGGCATCGTCGCTGCCGCGGCCGCGGGCACCGTCGTCGCCGCCGGCCTGTGGTGGCTCTACTTCGACGTGGTTGCGCTCGTCGCGCAGCGGCGGCTGGCGCAGGCGGCGCCCGGGCGAGAGCAAAACTCGATGGCGCGCGACTCGTACTCGTACCTGCACTATCCGATGGTGGCCGGGATCGTCCTCGTCGCCCTCGGGATGAAGAAGACGCTGGGCCACGTCGGCGAAGAGCTGAAGCTCGTTCCCGCGGCAGCGCTCCTCGGAGGGACGGCCGTCTACCTGCTCGCACATGTCGCGTTCCGCCTGCGCAACGTCCACTCGCTCAACAAGCAGCGCCTCGTCACCGCGGTTCTCCTCGTCGCGGCGATCCCGGTCGCGACGCGCATACCCGCGCTCGCGTCGGTCGGGCTCGTCGCTGCCGTCCTCGCGCTCCTGATCGCGTACGAGGCGGTCAGGTTCTCCGAGGCGCGCGACCGGGTCCGCCACGAGCTCGCGCACCAGGCGGTTGCGGACTGAACGACCACTGCGACACGCTCCGCTCTCTCCACGTGCCCGGCCGCCCGGTGCTGTTGCCGAACGCGTGGGACGCCGCCTCCGCCCGGGCGGTCGTCGATGCCGGCTTCCCGGTGGTCGCCACGACGAGCAGCGGCGTGGCGAACGCGCTCGGCTACGAAGACCACGAGGGCGCGCCCGGGGAGGAGATGCTCGCCGCGGCTGCGCGGGTCGCCCGCGCGGTCGACGTCCCCGTCACCGTCGACGCCGAGGCGGGTTACGGCCTGGGGCCGGCCCAGCTGGTCGCGGAGCTCGAGCGCGCCGGTGCCGCCGGCTGCAACCTCGAGGACACAGACCACGAAACCGAGGCGCTTCGCGACTCGGACGAGCAAGCCGCCTGGCTCCGGCAGGTCCGGGGGGCGGCCGACGCTGCCGGCTACGGCCTCGTCATCAACGCCCGGGTCGACGTCTTCCTCGCCGCGGACTCCGACGTGCCCCAGCCCGAGCTCGTGCCCGACGCCCTCGCGCGCGCCCGCCTGTACCTCGAGGCCGGCGCCGACTGCGTGTATCCGATCGCGCTCTGGGACGCTGGTGCGCTGCGTGCGTTCGTCGACGGCGTCGGCGGTCCGGTGAACGCGCTCGCGTTTCCCAAGGCCCCGGCCGTCGCCAACCTGGCGGCCCTGGGCGTCGCGCGGGTGAGCTGGGGCGGACTGCTCCACCGCGCCGCGATGGAGCACTTCGCGGTCATTCTTGATTCGATTCCGCCGTGACGTACGTTCCCGCGGACGATCGCTACGACCGGATGCAGTACCGGCGCTCCGGGCGCAGCGGGCTGCTGTTGCCCGCGATCTCGCTGGGCCTCTGGCACAACTTCGGCGGCGAGCGACCGCTCGAGGCGAGCCGTGAGATCGTGCGCCGGGCCTTCGACCTCGGTGTCACGCATTTCGACCTGGCGAACAACTACGGTCCGCCGTACGGCTCCGCCGAGGCGACGTTCGGCCAGATCTTCCGGGCGGACCTGCGGCCATTTCGCGACGAGCTGATCGTCTCGACGAAGGCGGGATACGACATGTGGCCCGGGCCCTACGGCGAGTGGGGCTCGCGCAAATACCTGCTTGCGAGCCTCGATCAGAGCCTCGGCCGCATGGGCCTCGACTACGTGGACGTCTTCTATTCGCACAGGTACGACCCGGACACGCCGCTGGAGGAGACGATGGGTGCGCTGGATTCGGCCGTTCGGGCCGGTAAGGCGATCTACGTCGGCATCTCGTCGTACTCGGCGACGAAGACCGCGGAGGCGACGGCCATCCTCCGCGAGCTGAGGACGCCTTTCGTCATTCACCAGCCGTCGTACTCGCTGCTCAACCGGTGGATCGAGCCGGAGCTGCTGGACGTCGTCGGCGAGGTCGGGATCGGCTGCATCGTCTTCTCGCCGCTCGCGCAGGGAATGCTCACGGCCCGGTACCTCGACGGGATCCCCGAAGGATCACGCGCCGCGACGCGCGGGAGCGCGCTTTCACCGGACCTGCTCACGGATGAGGCGATGGCGAAGATCCGCGCGCTCAACGAGATCGCCGCCCGCCGGGGCCAGTCCCTCGCGCAGATGGCGATCGCGTGGGTGCTCCGCGACGAGCGCGTCACGTCGGCCCTGCTCGGGGCCAGCAGCGTGGCGCAGCTCGAGGACAGCCTCGGCGCGCTCGAGCGGCTCGATTTCACCGAGGACGAGCTGAGCGAGATCGACCGCCACGCGACCGACGCCGATCTCAACCTCTGGGCCCGCTCGAGCGCGGAGTAGGCGCCGAATTAAGAAAATCGTTAGCGCGATCGCGCGCCGTCGCCCCTAGCTTGGGCTACCTCCGACCAAGGGGGACACACATGAAGCGCACAACCAGCTTGCTGGCGCTCGTCGTATTCCTGGTCACGGCCCTCGCTTCCGCCCAGGCGGCGTACGGCCACGACCGGCATCGCGGTCACGGACGCAGCGTCGACGACCTCGTGTTCGTGCAGACGAACGAGCTGGACGGCAACCGCGTGGTCGTCTTCGGCCGCGGGGACGACGGCTCGCTCGATCGACGAGGC
>DATFQE010000041.1:0-14741 GCA_035264445.1 Gaiellaceae bacterium
TGACCACCTAACGAACGTTCGCGGTCAACTCGACGCGTCCCAGCTGGTTCGCCGCGACCACGCGCACGACATAGCGTCCGCGCGGCAGGCGGCGGCCCGACCACCGCGCCGAGGCGGCGCCCGCGCCCAGCTGGCGGGAGAGGAGTGTCGCTACGACGGCGCCCTTGCGCGTCTCGAGCGTCACCTTCACGTGCGCGGGACGGGCAAGACGGAAGCGCGCGCCCGCGCGCGAGCCGCGCAGGAAACCGAGCGTCGTGTTGAGCGTGAAGCGCCGCTCTACGGTCGAGCTCTGACCTTGCTCGTCGAGCGCCGTGACGACCCAGCGCCAGCTGCCCTCGGCCTCGACAGAGTTGTCGACGCGCGTCCCCGGCCAGGAGAGCTGGTACCAGCCGCGGCCCTTCGTGGAGTTCTCGGAGTAGCGGACCCCGCCGTCGGGGCCGATCAGGCGCACGGCGACGGCCGCGGCGCGCGGCAGCTTGTAGCGAAAGACCTGCCGCTCGTCGATCCCGTCGCGGTTCGGCGAGAGGACGACCGGTTGCGGATCGGGCGCCTGGACGCCGTCGTAGAGGACGAACAGGCCCTCGGAGACCGGTCGCTCGGGCCCTGCCGAGGGGCGGCTGAGCAGTTCGCCGTCGAACGCCATCGCCGTCGCAGGCCCACCCTCCAGGGCGCCGCCGGTGAAGCACGCCAGGCGGACGAGCGCCTGGGCGAGCTCGAAGTTCGTCATGCCCAGGCTGTAGCCGCCGAGATTGCCGTCAACGGCGACCATCACGATCGTCCCGTCCCTCCGCTGGCCGACCGCGGCGCGCGCTTCCCGAAACGACAGCACGTCGCTGGAGAACTCTTCTCCGGCACGGAACAGCGGGCGGCCGTTGCGGACGAGCTGCGGGCCGCCGCCGATCGCGTTCTCCACGGGCGCGGTCCACGGCGGATGCGGCACGAGGCGAACGTTCACGTTGACGCCGGGCCCGGCCTCCTGCGCGAGCCGCGACCCCTGCCCGCCGCGGCCGACGAGCACCGCGCCGTTCGGTGGGATCGGCGTGCCGCCGCCGCTCGCGTTCACCTGCACGACCTGCCCGCGCAGCTCACCGCCCGCGGTCAGGGCGGGGAACGGGATCACGATCGACTCGATCGTCCCGGTCGCCGGCGGCGTGACGGCTCCCCAGGAGGGCGTGTAGATCGTAACGCCGTTCGGACCAGGCGTACGGTTGATCCCGACGAGTGGTCGCCGCTGGTTCGAGCCCTGCCACGTCGAGAGCAGGCCGAAGCGCTGGACGACGAGGTTGCCCTGGTTGTCGATCCCGATCGACGAGCGGCCCTCGTTCGGCCTGCTCTTGTAGACGCCGTTCTCGAGGTAGGTCCCGTTCGGGCTCCCGGCAGCGTCCGCGAAGTCCCCGTTGATCCCGGCCGCCGTGGTCGTCGGAGAGAGGCGCCGCTGCATCTGGCTGACCGTCTCGCGGCCCGGGATGACGCCGTTCGAGAGCACCGGCTCGAGCGAGTAGAGACCGCCGGGCTTCGGCGCCCTGAGGACATGGATCACGACCGGGCCGTGGCGCGTGAACTCGAGGCGCTTCTCGTACGCGATTCCGGGCGCGAGCACCTGACCACGGGCGGCCGACGCCGCGGGCGCGATGACGAGGGCGAGCAGGCAGATGCACACGCTCCGGCGCACGACGCGGGCCAGGGTACCCGGAGCGCTGGAAGACAGGGGCGAAAACGGTACGTTGAGGCGATGGACGAGCAAGGACAGAACGGAATCGAGGCCGAGCAGCTCGTCCGCGTCTTCAAAGGGGACATCCGCGCCGTCGACGGCATCGACCTCGAGGTGGCGCCGGGCGAGATCTACGGCTTCCTCGGCCCCAACGGCGCGGGGAAATCGACCACGGTGCACATCCTGACGACGCTGCTCCCGCCGACGAGCGGCCGGGCGACGGTGGCGGGCTTCGACGTCGTCCGAGAGGGGCCGAAAGTTCGCGAGGCGATCGGCGCCGCGTTGCAGGAGGCCGCGCTCGACCCCCTCCTGACGGGACGCGAGCACCTTCGCCTGCAGACGGCGCTCCATGACCTCCCGCGCGCGGAGCGGCGTGCGCGCGCGCAGGAGCTGCTCGAGCGCGTGGGCCTCACCCGGGCGGCCGACCGCAAGGTGAAAGGCTATTCGGGCGGGATGAAGCGCCGGCTCGACCTCGCTCTCGCTCTCGTCCACCGGCCGCGGATCCTCTTCCTCGACGAGCCGACCACGGGGCTCGACCCGCAGAGCCGGACGGCTCTCTGGGACGAAGTCGCGCGGCTCGCGCGCACCGACGGCGTCACCGTCTTCCTGACCACGCAGTACCTCGAGGAGGCCGACGTCCTCGCCGACCGCGTCGGGATCATCGACCACGGCCGGATCGTCGCCGAGGGAACGCCGGCCGCGCTGAAAGCGCAGATCGCCCGCCCGACGGTGGAGGCCGCGCCTCACGACCCAGCCGAAAAGGGCGCGGTGGCCGCCGTCCTCGAGCGGTTCGGCGATCCCACTCCGTGCGCGGACGGTGCCATCGCCGTCAGGCTCGAGCGAGGCGAGGAGGAGCTCGCCGACATCGTCCGCGCCCTCGACGCCGAGAACATCCGGCTCGCACGGATCAACCTGCACGAGCCGACGCTCGACGACGTCTTCCTCGCCAAGACCGGGCGCTCGCTCGAGGGCTCGGCGGAGGAGGAGGAAGAGACCGAGCAGGAGCCGGTCCCAGCGGCCTCGTGACGACCGCCGCGCAGACCGCCGAGCTCGCGAGACGGTCTGTCATCCGCACGCTGCGCCAGCCGGCCAACGTGATCGCACCGCTGATCTTCCCGATGATGCTGCTGGCGGTGAACGCCGGCGGGCTGCATTCCGCCGAGCAGCTCCCCGGCTTCCCGGCCGACACGTTTCTCGCCTTCGCGATGGCCGTGCCGTTCATCCAGGGCGCGCTCTTCGCGACGATGAATGCCGGAACCGACCTCGCCCGCGACATCCAGACGGGGTTCCTGAACCGGCTCTCGCTCAGCCCGATGCGCTCCGCCGCGCTGCTCACGGGCCAGCTCGGCGGCGCGGTGGTGATCGGCCTCGTCCAGGCCGTCTTCTATCTCGGCGTCGGCCTCGCGGTGGGCGTGCGGCTCGAGACCGGAATCGCTGGGGCCGTGGTGTTGCTGGCCCTGGCGACGCTGATCGTGCTCGCCTTCGGCTCGCTCGGCGCGTTCGCGGCTCTGCGCACCGGCTCCGGTGAGGCCGTCCAGGGCCTCTTCCCCGCGCTCTTCGTCTTCCTGTTCATCTCCTCGATGAACATGCCGCGCAACCTGATCGAGATCGACTGGTTCCGGACCGCGGCGACCGTCAACCCGGTCTCGTACCTGATCGAAGGGGTCCGGAGCCTGTTCATCGTCGGCTGGGACACGCAGGCGCTCGCGCTCGCGTTCGGGATCGCCTCGGCGATCGCAATCATCGGTTTGACCGCTGCGACGTGGGCCCTCGGAGAGAGGCTGACGCGGACGTGAGGGGCGTGCTTGCCGTCGCGCTCGGGGTGGCCTGGCGGGTCCTCCACAACGTCTTCAGCAACCCGTCGCTGCTGATCCCGAGCATCGTCTTCCCGCTCTTCTTCTTCACGGCGTTCGCCGGCGGCCTCTCGCGCGTGAGCGACGTTCCCGGATTCGACTACGAGCCGGGCTACACCAGCTTCCAGTTCGTGTTCGTGTTGCTGCAGTCGGCGGCATTCGGCGGCGTCTTCACGGGCTTCGGCATCGCCCGCGACTTCGAGAGCGGCTTTGCGCGACGGCTGCTGCTCGCCTCGCCGCGGCGATCCGGGATCGTGCTCGGATACTCGTTCGCCGCCCTCGTCCGCTGGGTGACCACGGCCTCGGTCCTGACGGTGGTCGCGATCGTCGCCGGGATGAACGTCGGCGGCGGCCCGATCGACATCTTCGGCCTGTACGGGCTGGCGCTGATCGTCAACGCCACCGCGACCCTCTGGGCGGCGGGCGTGGCGATGCGGCTGCGCACGATGCAGGCCGGGCCGGTCATGCAGATGCCCGTCTTCCTGATCCTGTTCTTCGCGCCGGTGTACGTGCCGATCGACCTCCTCCAGGGCTGGATCGAGACGGTCGCCTCGGTCAATCCCGTGACCGCGCTGCTGGAGGCCGGACGCTCGCTCCTCGCAGGCGAGCCAAAGGATGTAGCGCTTGCGTTCGCCGTCGCGTTGGGCCTCGGCGTGGCGTTCGCCGTCTGGGCGCTGCGCGGGCTCCGGCGTGCCGAGGCCGCCGGCGCCTAGAAGTCGAGCGAGTCGGCCACCTCAACCGGGTCAACGCGCCCCTACGTCGCGACGCGGGGTTCTGCCGCGGCCTTGGCGGCCGCCACCCTCGTGCGCCGCTCCTTCGTCAGCTCCTGGACGAAGATCTGGATCATCGCGGCGAGCGGGACCGCCGTCAGCGCGCCGAGCACGCCGAGCAGGGCGCCGAAGAGCGTGACCGCCACGATGATGAAGAAGCCGGAGAGGTTGACGGCCTTGCCCTGGATCTTCGGCGTCAGGACGTTGTTCTCGACCTGCTGGTAAACGAGCACGACGGCCAGCATGATCAGCGCCGGCCCGACCCCCTCCTCGGCCCAGATCGTGGGCACGAGGATAAAGCCCGCGATCGTCGCGCCGAGGTTGGGAATCATGTCGAGCAGCCCGGCGATGACGCCGAGACCGACCGCGAAGCTCGAGCCGAGGAGCCAGGCGGTCACACCCTGGGTGGTGCCCGCGATCGTCGCGATCACGACGACGCCGATCGCCCAGCGGGAGACGGACTCGGTCACGCGCTCCCAGACGTTGAGCCAGCGCTCGTCCTCACCGGGCATCAAGACGCTCGCCAGCGCCCGCTTGAGGTTGCCGACGTCGGTGAGCAGGAAGAGGCAGACGAACAGGATCGTGAACGAGGCGACGAAGACCGAGAAGAAGGTGCCGGCGATCCCGAGCACCTCGGAGATGGCGTCGGGCACGGACGCCGAAACCTTTTCGGCGCCGGACTGAACGTTCTCGCCCGCTCCGGTGTCGAGCCACGACAGCTCGTCGGACGCCCTCAGCTGCTCGACCGTCGCAGGCAAGCCGTGGAGGAAGTCGCGGACGCCGCCGACGATCGGCGCGAGGAGCAGCAGCGCCAGCGCGACGACGATCAGTGCCGCGCCGAGGACGGTGATCGTCGCCGCGAGGCCGCGCGACAACCCCGTCTTCCTGATCACGAGACGCACCGGGAACTCGAACACGAGCGCCAGGAAGATGCCCACGAAGACCACGAGGAACGTGGATCCGATCGCGACGAACGCGGCGAGGACGCCGATCGCGGCCGCGACCATCAGTACCGTGCGCATCGGGAGCTGCAACTCCACGCGCTTCGGCCCGGCAGTTTCCATCGCGGTCAGCCTAAGGACCGCGTCGGCCAGTCAGTTCCAGACCTTGATCTCGCGGTAGAGCGTGTCCCGCTGAACCGGGACCTTGCCGAGCGCCTTGATCGCGCGGACGAAGTCGTCTGTCGTCGCGCGGTGCGTCGTCCCGGCCGCCGAGACGACGTTCTCCTCGATCATCACCGAGCCGAGGTCGTCGGCGCCGAACTCGAGCGCAACCTGACCGACCTTCATCCCCTGGGTGACCCATGACGACTGGATGTGCTCGACGTTGTCGAGGTAGACGCGCGACACGGCCTGAGTGAGTAGGTAGTCGAAGGAGGTCGGCATCCGTTCCTTCGGAACCTTCGCGGCCAGCCGGTTGCCGTCCGACTGGAACGTCCACGAGATGAACGCGCGAAAGCCCTGCATCTCGTCCTGGAGGTCGCGGATGCGACGCATGTGCGCGACCCGGTCGTCGAGCTCCTCGACGTGGCCGTACATCATCGTCGCGGTCGTCGAGATCCCGAGCCGGTGCGCCTCGCGCATCACCTGCAGCCACTCCGCGCTGCGGGTCTTCTTGGGCGCGATCACGTCGCGGACGCGGTCGACGAGGATTTCGGCACCTCCGCCCGGAATCGAGTCGAGGCCCGCGTCGCGGAGGCGCGTGAGGGTCTGCTGGATCGTGAGCTTCGAGCGCCGCGCGACGTGCTGGATCTCGGGCGGCGAGAGCACGTGCAGGTGGATCGGGTAGCGGGCCTTGATCGAGCGGAAGAGGTCCTCGTAGTAGTCGATCCCGAGGTCGGGATGGTGGCCGCCCTGCATCAGGACGCCGGTGCCGCCGATCGCGAGCGTCTCCTCGATCTTCTTGAAGATCACCGGCTTCGGTAGCAGGTAGCCCTCGTTTCGGTCACCCGGCCGGCGGTAGAAGGCGCAGAAGTCGCAGTCGGTGACGCAGACGTTCGTGTAGTTGACGTTGCGGTCGACGATGAAGGTGACGTGCTCGGGGTTCGTGCGGCGTTCCCGGAGCTCGTTCGCAACGCGGCCGACGGAGACGAGGTCGCGGGAACGGAGGAGGGTCAGTGCATCGCCGTCGGTGATGCGCGCGCCGTCGAGGGCCTTGGCGAGGATTTCTCTCGTCGCCGCGGTCACGCCGTCACCTCCTCGCGCTCGACGAAGCGGAGCTGCGGGATCCCGTTCAGCTCGCCCACCTCGCGCGCGAGCTCGAAGAACATGTGCAGGCCGGCTCGCTCGCGGGGGCCGAAGCTGTAGCGAAGCTTGTCGAAGTAGCGCGCCAGGAAGCCGGCCGGGTAGCCGTAGCGCTCGGCGGCCTCGTGGGCGAGCTGCTCGGGGTCGGCGCGGGCGAGGCGGACCGAGGCGATGAGCTGGTCCTCGAGCTCGGCGATGCCGGGGACGACCGGGTCCGGGCACGCCCAGACGGCGAAGACCATGGGAAGGGCCGTGCGCTCCGTCCAGAGCCGGCCGAGGTCGTGATGTGGCGCGGGGTTCTCGTACGCGCTGCGGAGGGCCTCGTCTCCGATCAGCAGCGTCGCCTCCGCTTCCTCCTCGAGCGGAACCTGGTCAGCGTCCGGGAAGAGGATCCGCGCGAGCACGACGGAGGTCGCGCTCTCCGGCGTGACGGCGATCGAGCGGACGCGCTCCGGCGGCGTGCGGGAGACGAGCTGGATCGAGTCGACGGCGCCCTCGGACGACACGCAGAGGCGCGGCAGGACGCGCAGGCGGTCGGCGTTTCTTCCGTAGGCGATCGACGAGATCGGCGCGAGGTCGACGCCGCCTTCGAGCACCAGGTGGTTGAGCTCGGTCGGGACGCCCACGACCTCCTCGACGTCCGCGTCGAGGCGGAAGAAGACCGGGGCCATGTTTGCGTAGCCGATCCGGCCGAGACGGATCATCGCTCGACCCACTGGAAGAAGCTGATCAGGTTGCCGTCGCGATCGAGGGTCGCGAACTCGCGCGTCCCGAAGTCCGTGTCGAAGACGCCCGCCTGCGACACCCTGTGCAGGACGTCGCGCGGCTCGAACTCGGTGTAGAGGTCGTCGACGCCCTCGACGGAGATGCGGCAGCTGGCGGTGCCCGCGATGAACGACTCCGCGCCCGAGTCGATCGGCCGTTGAAGGTCGACGCCCTTGCGCCAGCTTTCGTCGCTCGCCTCCCAAAGGTGAACGACGGCGTCGTCGCGCTTCAGGACCGCGAACCCGCCGTCGTGATGGAGCACCTCGAACCCGAGGCGGTCGCGGTAGAAGTCGACCGAAGCAGCCGCGTCGCGCACAGGCAGGGCCGGAATCGTCTGGCCGAGCCGGCTCATCGAGCGCCAACCCGGGTAGATGTTGACGCGCGCGCGTGATACCTCGGGTCCCGACCCGCCCCCCTGCTCGGAGTCAGCGTAGCCCTGACAAGCGCACGCGTCTGTGCCGACATGTGCGGAGAGTGTGCCGGGAGGCCGGCGGCGCCCATGCGGTTCACTCCCACCGGCGTAGCTCGTTGTAGAGCGTGTCCCGCTGCACGGGTATCCGCCCCGCGTCGCTGACGTGGCGCACCAGCTCGTCGATCTTCTGCTCCGTCTCGGTGCGCGCGCCGGCCGCGTGGAAGATCTGCTCGCGCACGACCGTCCCCTGGACGTCGTCGGCACCGAAGTGCAGCGCCACGGCCGCGAGCGGCATGCCCATCATGATCCAGTAGGCCTTCACGTGGGCGATGTTGTCCAGGAGCAACCGGGACACGGCGATCAGCTTCAGGTCATCCGAGCCGGCCGTGTGCTTCCACCCCCGCCGCTCGAACACCGTGTTCTCCGGGTGGAACGCGAGCGGGATGAACGCCAGGAAGCCGCCTGTTTCGTCCTGCAGGGCGCGCAGCCGCAGGAGGTGGTCGACTCGCTCCTCGTACGTCTCGACGTGTCCGTACAGCATCGTGCAGTGCGTCGGGATCCCGAGAGCATGGGCCGTGCGGTGCGTCTCCAGCCAGATCTCCGGCGCCTCCTTGCCCGGCGCCACCAGGCGTCGCACACGAGCGGAGAAGACCTCGGCGCCGCCGCCGGGGAGCGAGCCGAGGCCGACGTCCCGCAGCGCCCGCAACACATCCTCGTGCGCGAGCCCTGACAGCGTCGTCATGTGATGGATCTCGCTCGCGGTGAAGAGCTTGAGGTGCACGTCCGGAAGCGCCTCGTGCAACCGGCGCACGATCTCGACGTAGTAGTCGAAGTCGACATGCGGCGACTCGCCACCGACCATGTGGATCTCCGTGAAGCCGGTCAGCTCCCGCTGCCGCAGCGCGTCCTCGACGAGCTCCTCGCCGGTGTACGTATAGGCGCCCGACTGCTTCTGCGTGACGGCGAACGCGCAGAACTTGCACTTCACCCGGCAGACGTTCGTCTGGTTCAAATACAGGTTCTGGACGAAGTAGGCCTCGTCGGCGCCGCCGCGCAGCCGCCTCGCGCGATCGGCCAGCTCGCCGAGTGCGAGCAGGTCGTCGGACTCGAACAGCGCCAGCCCGTCCTCGAAGTCGAGGCGCTCGCCCGCCTCGACCTTCTCGCGGATCGGCTCGAGGGTGTCGACAGCGACAGCCATTAGCGCGTCCTGTCCACTGCGGCGAACGTCAGGGCCTCGAGCTCATCGCGCCAGAGCGCGCCGTTCAGCGCCGCGCGGGCGCGGGCCGCGTAGTCGCGTGCGGCAGCGCGCGACTCCTCGAGCGCGCCCGACGCCGCGACACAAACGAGCGCACCTTCGAGCGAGCCGCCGGCGAGTGCCTCGCGAACGACGGGATCGACGCTCGCGGCGAGCAGCAGTGGGAGCGTGGGCGTTCCCTCGCGCAGGTCGGTGCCGGGCACCTTGCCGGTGTCCGCCGCGTCCCCGGAGCAGTCGAGGACGTCGTCCGCGATCTGGTAGGCGATCCCCAGCGCGAGGCCGAACGGCCCTGAGCCGCCCGCAAGCCGGCATGCCGCCTCGAACAACTTGCCGGTCTTGAGCCCGCAACGCTCGATGTAGCTTTCGACCGTCGTATCCGGATCGTGCATCTGGCGGTTCTGCAGCGCTTCGCCGCGGGAGAGCGACACCGCCGCCTCCGCGAGGATCTCGACGGCGCGCACGTCGCCGGTGTCCGCGAGCTCGCCGAAGGCTCGGGCGAACAGGTAGTCGCCGGTCGCCACCGCCACGTCGTCGCCGTGAACGCTCCAGACGGCCGGACGGCCGTGTCGGAGCGCGGCCCGGTCGATCAGGTCGTCGTGCAGGAGCGTGGCCATGTGCACGAGCTCGACGGCGACGCCGGCCTCAACGGGCGGGACGACTCCCACCGGGGCCGCCAGGAAGACGAGCAGCGGGCGGAGCCGCTTGCCGCCGCCCAGCGCGTCCGACCCTGCGCGCGCGGCCAGCCCGGGGTACCGCGCCACGGCGACCTCGAGCCGGGCCTCGACGTCGTCGAGGTACGCGTCGAGCCCCTGAGCGGCGCGTGCCGTCGCGAGCGCCGTCACCGAGCGTCCGCCGTGTGCAGTGCCACGATCCCCGCGGCGAAGGTGCGATAGCGCACGTCCGCGAACCCGGCGCGCTCGAGCATCCCCGAGAGCTCGTCCGGCGCCGGGAAGCGCCTGACGCTGGCGGGCAGGTACGTGTACGCCGAGCCACCGGGCAGCACGCGACCGAGCAGCGGCACGATCCGGTCGAACCACAGCCGGTAGAACGGCCTGAGCGCCCCTCGCGGCTGCGTGATTTCGAGCACGCCGACCCGCCCGCCCGGACGGAGGACGCGACGCAGCTCGGCGAGCCCGCGCTCGAGGTCGTCGAGGTTGCGGACGCCGAAGCCCACCGTCGCCGCGTCGAAGCTCCCGTCGGCGAAGGGCAGCGCCAGCACGTCGCCCTCGACCCACTCGAGCTCGGGCGCCTTCCGCCGTGCGCGCTCGAGCATCCGCTCGGAGAAGTCGAGGCCGGTCACGCGGCCGCCTTTCCGCGCAGCCGCAACCGCGAGGTCACCGGTGCCGCAGCACGCGTCCAGCACGGAGTCGCCGGGACGAACGACGGCACGGGCGGTCGCACCTCGCCAGCGCTGGTCCAGCCCGGCTGTCATCACGCGGTTCATCGTGTCGTAGACCGGCGCGATCCGATCGAACATCGCGCGCACGCCGTCGGCGGGCAAGCGCCCCGAATGAGCGGTCATTGACCCCACCGCCGGGCGAGCACGTTCTCGAGCCCGAGCTGGTCGAGGCAGCGGGAGACCATGAAGTCCACGAGGTCGCCCACACTCTCCGCGCCCGCGTAGAAACCGGGAGCGAGGAAGAGCAGCGTCGCGCCGGCGCGCTTGAGGGTGGCCATGGTCTCGAGGTGGATCAGCGAGAGCGGCGTCTCGCGAGGCATCAGGATCAGCCGCCGCTCCTCCTTGAGCGCGACCGAAGCAGCCCGATGAATCAGGTTCTGCATCGCGCCGGACGCAATCGTTCCGACGGTCGACATCGAGCATGGGCAGATCACATACGCGTCGACCCGGGCCGAGCCACTCGCGTAGGGCGAGCGCCAGTCGCGCTCGTCGTACAGCGTCACCGACGAGGCCACGCCCTCGGTGAAGCGGGCGAGCACCTCGTCGCGGGAGAGCCGGGCGTCGCCGTACAGCTCGGTCGCCAGCACCTCGACTCCGGAGCCGGACGCACAGATCCCCACCTCACAGCCGGCGCTCACCAGCGCGTGGAGGAGGCGTGCGGCATAGGGCGCACCAGACGCGCCGGTGATCCCGAGGAAGACACGCATCTATCCCCCCTTGGAGGCCGCGAGGAACTCGGCGATCTGCCTGACCCGCTCCTCGCCGAGCGACGCGAACTTCGGCATCACGTTGTTGCCGAACTTGCTCGGGTCGCTGATGTACCGCGTCAGGTAGTCGGCGTCCTTCCCGGACTGCGAGCCGATGTTCGTCAGGTCCGGCGCGCCGAGGTTCGACGCGCCGTCGCCGTCGTAGGTATGGCAGTTCAGGCAGCCCGACTCCGAGAAGAGCTCGGCGCCGGGGCGCACCTCCTCGGGAAGGTTGTTGTCCTCCATCCACCTGCCGGCGAGGTCGGCGCCGCCCGTCGCCTCCTTGGCCGTCGCGCCCTTGTAGGTGAGGATCCCCATCGCCGCCACGGTCAAGAGGAAGGCGACCACGGCCAGCGGCCGCCGCGACAGCCGCCGCTCTCTGCGCCGGTCGTAGAACGGCAGCGCGAGCAAGAGCACCAGGGCGATCGTCGGGATTCCGACCGTGCCGAGGATGACCGAGTCCGGCCACTTGAAGATCCGTAGCAGGTAGAAGAGGAAGTAGAAGTACCAGTCGGGGCGCGGCGTGAAGCTCGTGGTGCCCGGGTCGGCCTTGTGCTCGTAGATGACGCCGAGCCAGCCGGTCCCCTCTTCGCCGGGCTTGTCCGGATCGGCGCTGAAGTACCAGATGCAGGCGAGGGCGACGATCGTGCACACGACGACGAGGCTCATGACCGTGTCGTGGAACATGGCGTAGGGGTAGAACGGCTTCCCCTCGTCCTCGACGTCGTGCTTGTAGCGCGTGAACTGCGCGCGCCGCTCGTCGGCGACCCGGCTCACTTGGGCCGCCCCGAGCGCGGCTTCGGGTTGACGAGGCCCGTGCGTCCGTTCGTCGTGACGACGTACCGGTCGCGACCGGCCGCCTCCTCCGACCACGGCGGCGAGGAGACACCGAGCCGCACTACGAGGTAGAGATGCAGCAGGATCAAGCCGATGATCGCGCCCGGGATCAGCAACATGTGCAACGCGTAGAAGATCGTGAGCGTGTTGCCTCCGATCTCGGCGCCGCCCTGCAGGAACCAGGCAAGGAACGGCCCGACGAAGGGTCCGGTGCCGTTCAGGTTGATGCCGACGACCGACGCCCAGTAGGCGGTCTGGTCCCAGGGGAGCAGGTAACCGGCGAAGCCCTCCAGCATCCCCAAGACGAGGAGCAGCACGCCGACGATCCAGTTCAGCTCGCGAGGGTACTTGTAGGCGCCGAAGAGGAAGACCCGCGCCATGTGGAGGAACATCAGGATGATGAAGACGCTGGCGCCCCACTTGTGCATGCCGCGGACGAGCCACCCGAGCGTGATGTCGTTGGTGATCCGCTGGATCGACTCGTAGGCCGTGTCCGGGTGCGGCTTGTAGTAAAACGCGAGGACGACGCCGGTTCCCGCCTGGACGAGGAACGCCGTCAGCGTCGCCGAACCGAGGGTATGCCACCAGCTCGTGTCCCGCGGAACCCTGCGGAAGAGGAAGTACTTGACGCCGCCGATGAGCCCCGAGCGCTCCTCGAGCCAGTCGAGCGGGATGTTGACGAGCTCGACGAGCTTGCTCTGCTTCTTCTTGCGGGTCGTGATGGCCATCAGCTCGCGACGTCCGCCGGCAGGATCGGGTAGAGCCAGGCCTCGGCGCCGTCGACGTGTATCCCCGGGCCTGCGTGCTCGTAGCGCTTGATCAGCGCGTCGGCGCCCTCGCCCTTGACCCACGCGACGCTGTACGCGGGCAGCAGCCCGAGACGATCGCCGTTGATCGTGTACGCGTAGCGGTCGAGCGCGCGGACCGGCGGCCCCGCCGTCCGATTGCCCTCGGTGTCGTAGGCGCCGCCGTGGCAGGGACAGCTGAAAGCGGCGGGTGTGACCTCGGTGAGAGTCAGCTCGCCGGCCTTGGTCTGAACCTTCTTCTCCTGCTCGGCCCGCGGCCCGCTCGCCTGGACCGGGCAGCCGAGATGGACGCAGCGGTTGGAGATGATCGTGTAACTCGGAACATTCTGGCGGTCGGGGAGATCGCCGTTGTTGCGGATGTACGCGGTCCGCCTCGACACCTCGCCCTCCGCGGGGTTGGAGAGGTAGGTCGTCTCGAACCACTTGCCCTCGGGGAAGTTGTCGAGCGGGCCGAGGTCGACCTCGTCGAGCTCCTGGTTGACAAACGCGGGGGCGACGGCGAAGCCGAGGATCGGCACCACGACGATGCCGGTGATCAGCCCGCCGAGCCCGAGCGTCGAGAGCTCGAGGAACTTGTTCCGCGAGTAGCCCACCAGCTCCCGTTCCTCGACGACCGGCGGCGCGGGCTCGGTCTCCGCGACGTCTTGCGGCTCGCCGCGGTAGTCGCCGGTGACGTCGCGGATCCACAGGAACCCGAAGATCAGCGCGATCGCCGCGCCGACCGCGGCCACCGGCCAGCTGACGACGAGGCCGACGAGGACACACGCGATGCCGACGGCGAATCCGATCGGCCAGAGGCTTGGCCCCGCAACATGCGGCCTTTCTCCGTGCGGCTCCACTCGCTCCCTTCGGTTGCTTGCCGGGTGCGGCGCGAGTCTACGAAACCGATTAGACCGTCGCGGTGGTCACGCTGTCAACGACGTAACAGATGCCGCAACGAGCGGCGCGCGCCGTCGACTGATCCGTCGACGCCGTCGAGACCGTATTCGGCCCAGCGACGGTCGACGAGGGCCCGCACCCCGGCGTCCATCTCGATCTCCGGCGGCCACTCGCGCGTGCCCTCGAGCGGCCCCTTCGCCGTCGCGTCGATGCCGATCTTCCCACCGACGAACTGGAGCGTCGGCGCATGGTCGAGGTGGTCGAGCGGGCCCTCGGTCAGGTGGACGTCCCGCTTCGGGTCGACGTTGGCGCCGACGTAGAACATGACCTGCGCGTAGTCGTGGACGTCCACGTGCTCGTCGACCACGACGATTCCCTTCGTGAGCGAGAGCATCCCCAGGCCCCAGAGCGCGTGCATGACCTTGAGCGCATGGCCGGGGAAGGCCTTGCGGATCGAAACGATGCAGAGGTTGTGAAAGGCGCCCGCAACCGGCAGGTCGTAGTCGACGATCTCCGGCACGGTGATCTTCACCGCCGGGAGGAAGATGCGCTCGGTCGCCTTGCCGAGCCACGCGTCCTCTTGCGGGGGCTTGCCGACGACGATCGACGGGTAGATCGCGTCGCGCCGCATCGTCAGCGCGGTCACGTGGAAGACGGGGAACGGCTCGACGCCCGTGTAGTAGCCGGTGTGGTCGCCGAACGGCCCCTCGGGGGCGAGGTCTCCCTGCTCGACGTAGCCCTCGAGCACGATCTCGGCGTTCGCCGGCACGTCGATGCCGATCGTCTTCGCGCGGACGAGCTCCACGGGCGAGCCCTTGAGGAAGCCGGCGAGCATGAACTCGTCGACGTGCTTCGGGAGAGGCGCCGATGCCGAGTAGGCAGTAACGGGGTCGAGCCCCAGCGCCACGGCGACCTCGAGGCGGCCGTCGGCGAAGAGGAAGTCCGCACGGCCGTCCTTGTGGATCTGCCAGTGCATCAGCGTCGTCCGCCTGTCGACCTTCTGCATCCGGTACATGCCCACGTTGCGCGTGCCGTCGCGCGGGTCGTGCGTGATCACCGCGGGGA
>DATFQE010000042.1:0-4630 GCA_035264445.1 Gaiellaceae bacterium
CGCAACAAGCTCGAGTACTCGTTCACGCAGACGCCGTCCGGCCCGGCGCTGGGCTTCCACAAGGCCGGCCGCTGGGACGAGGTGCTCGAGATCGAGAAGTGCTGGCTCACGACGGAGCTCGGCAACGCGATCCGCAACGCCGTCCGCGACTGGGCCCGCGCCGAGCATTTGGAGGCCTACGACCAGGAGCACCAGACCGGCTACCTCAGGCACCTCGTGGTGCGCGAGGGCCGCAACACCGGCCAGGTCCTCGTCATGCTCGTCACCGCGCGCGGCGAGCGCTTCGAGCGCGAGGAGCTCGTGGACACGCTGCGGCGCTTCCCGGAGGTCCGCTCGATTCACTGGGCCGTCAACGAGTCGCCGGCCGAGGTGACGAACCTGCCGTCGGAGCTGCTCTGGGGCGACGACGCGATCGAGGAGCAGCTGCTCGGCCTCCGCTTCCGCATCCGGCCGAACGCGTTCCTGCAGACGAACACGCGCATGGGCGCGCGCCTCTATGAGCTGGCGCGAGAGGCGGCGGCGCTCACGGGCGGCGAGACGGTCTACGACCTCTACTGTGGGGCGGGCACGATCGGGCTCACGCTCGCCAGGGACGCGCTCACCGTCTGGGGCGTCGAGGTGAACGAGGAGTCGGTCGCCTGCGCGATCGAGAACGCGGAGCTCAACGGGATCGCGAACGCCGCGTTCTACGCGGGCGAGGTTGGCCGCTCGCTCGAGGAGCTCGCCGAGCGCGCCGGTCCGCCGGACGTCGTCGTCGTCGATCCGCCGCGTGCGGGCCTGTCCGGGAAGGCCGTGCGCCGGATCGGCCGCCTCGAGCCCGAGCGCCTCGTCTACGTCTCGTGCAACCCGACGACGCTTGCGGGCAACGTCAAGGAGCTCGCGCGTGACTGGGGCCTCGAGCTCCGGCGCGTGACCCCGGTCGACATGTTCCCGCACACGCCCCACGTCGAGGCGGTCGCCCTGCTTACGCGCTCGAGCGGCTGACCCGCCGGTCGCGCCGCTTCACCGCGCGCCAGAGCAGGTCGGCGTTCACGAGCAGGAAGGCCATCGAGAGCAGCGGCAGCGCGGGCAGCCCGATCACGTCGAAGGCGACGGTCAGCACGATCGTGAGCCCGAAAGACGCGGTCATCGCGAGCCACGTCCAGAAGGGGCGCAGGCGGAACCGCACCGAGGCGGCGAGGAAGAGCGCGAAGAACAGCAGGTCGGGGAGACCGAGGTTGGCGGTCGGCCGCTCGCCCGGGATCCGGAACGCGAACGACAGCGTGGTGAAGACCTCGGGTTGCTTGTCGACGATGTGTCGAGTGGGGCCGCGCCACACGGACAGGGCGTCCACGAGCGGGATCACCGACGCTACGAGGGCAACCCAGAGCACCGACTCGAAGAACGACAGGAACCAGAAGCCGATCAGCGTCATCGTCACGAGCTTCGAGAAGTTGGCGAGCGTGTCGAGGCCGGCCAGCGACAACAGCAGCGACAGGACCGCGAATCCAGCTACCGCGAACGGGAGCTTCTGCGAACGCCAGAAGGGCAGCAGGAGCCACACGACGGCGAACACGGCCGGCAGCAGGACGAGCGTCAGCCACGCCACGTCCCACCACAGCGAGGCGTTCCAGAGCGACTCGTTGACGGCGTAGTACGCGGCGAGCCCTGCGAGGAGGGCCGCGAACGCGCCGTAGCGAGCGCTCAGTACGGAGGAAGGTCGGCCCACCAGGGGCCGAGTGCCTTGAACGCGTTCCAAAATCGCGTCTTCGCCGGTTGCTCGTCGAGGGATTCGTCGATGTCCGGGGTCACGAGCGCCTGCACGGTCGGCGTGAACCGCTGGAGCTCGCCGGCGCCCGGCTCGATCGGGGTCGAGAGCGGGAACTCGAGCCCGTTCACGAAGCCGAGCGCCCGCTCGCCCATGACGACGATCAGCTTCGGCTGGACGATGTGCAGCTCGCGGGTGAGCCAGGCGGCGCACTCGTCATCGGACCCGTCGGCGAACTTGAGGCAGTTCGTGCCGTACACGGACAGCGGGTCGACGCTCAGCCGCTGGAGCGACTTCATGATCGCCTGCCCGGCCCGCCCGAAGAACGCGACGCCCTCCTGCACCTCGGAGAGCTGAGGCGAGAACTTCAGCAGCATCACGTCCGCCAGCGGATGCCCGGAGCCGACGACCGGGACACGACCCGAGCCGGCCGCCTGCTCGATGTCGTGGCGCAGCTCGTTGATCTCCTTGATCGCCTTCTGGAGGTAACGCTCGTAGATCTCGTCGGTCGGCAGGGAGGTCACAGGGAGCATCTCCGAGTTCTGCCCTACCTGACTCTTTCCTTGACCTGGGCCATCCACTTCAGCGACTGCAGGTAGGCGAGCGACTTCGGGCGGCGCAGCAGCTCGGCGCTGCGGAGCGAGATCAGGAACTCCTCGGGATCGCGGAAGGCGCGCATCCGAAGGACGCCGGTGCCGACACCCTGGAGGACGTGCGCGTCCGAGCCCGCCCCCATGGTCAGGTTGTACTTGCGCGCGAAGCGGAGGGCCTCGTCGTTGTGGCCTTCGAGGAGGAGCCTCGCGTTGTAGACCTCGAAGACGTCGATGTCGGCCAGGTGGCGGTGCAGCGTGGACGGGTCGGGAACGGTGTGCATCCGGTCGAAAGGGTGGGGGAGGTAGACCAGGCCGCCCTGCTCCTTGATCGCGGCCACCGTGTCCGCGAACGACATCGTGCGCGGAATCTCCTCGCTCAGGAAGAGGCCGATCACCTCGCCCTGGCCGTCGGTCTTGATCTCCTCGCCGGGGATCACGATCAGGTCGCGGCCCTCCGCGAGCTCGACCGCCTCCAGAGCACCGCCGAACACGTTGTGGTCGGTGACCGCGATCGCCCCGAGCCCGATCGCCTCGGCGTGATCGAGCAGGTCGGCGGTCTCGACGGTGCAGTCGCTCGACCATGCGGTGTGCATGTGGAGGTCGGCGAGGATCCACTCGCGATCGCCGAGCGGATCACGAGTCGGCTTGGGCTTGACGTGACGGCGGGCCCCGAGGCTCCTGTAGAGCTCGTCGTGGGCGGCGGCGACGGCGGCGAAATCCTGGCTCTCCGCAAGCGCCCGTCCTTCGTGGGCCACCCGTTCCCGCAGATCCGCGTTCTCGGCGAGTCGCGCCAGCGCGGCCGCTCCGAGCTCCGGCTGCTCGCTGAGAGCGGGCGGGTCGGCGAGCGCCGCTCCTGCCGCCTGCGCTTCCAGCTTCACGCGCGCGAGGCCGTTCGGGGAGGGGAGGAAGATCGCCGTCTCGGCGAACAGCGCCGCGCGGCTCCGCCCGTCCCGGAGCGTCCGGACGCGCACGCGATCCCGCAGAGACGGTG
Organism: Gaiellaceae bacterium; assembly: GCA_035264445.1. Lineage (GTDB taxonomy): Bacteria > Actinomycetota > Thermoleophilia > Gaiellales > Gaiellaceae > DATFQE01. Next base: position 3,332 of record DATFQE010000042.1, read on the forward strand.
CAATCGTCGGCCTGCCGCTGAGCGGCTTGGTCCGGAGGATCGCGAGCTCCCACTCGGGCAGCTCGGGCAGCACGCGCACGGCCGTGCGGGCCAATGTCCTGTCGCCGGGACGCCACTCGACGACGGCGAGCTTATGCTTCTCGCCGGGCGCGAACAGGTCGAGATCGACCCCGGGAGACACGACGCGGTATTCGCCGGGGAAGCGCTCGCCGGCCGCCTCCGCAACGGCGTCGGACACGGCGAGCAAGACGTCCGTGCGGCCGAGCAGGCGCTCCCGCTGAGCGCGCGACGGCGGGTAGCTGAGTCGCTCGCGCGAGAAGAACGTGGCGGCCGAGAGCGCCCGCGCCTCGAGCAGGGCGAGGTACGAGAGGCTCGGCAACCCGGGCTCGAAGCCGTGGACGACGTCGAAGCCTCCGCGAGCGAGCGCGAGCGCGAGGTTGGCCCGCACGCCGACCGGGACGCCGATCCGGCTCCGGCGCGATATCGGCAGCGCAGGCCCGACTGCGACGAAGTCGCCTCCGATGCCGTTCTGGAGCGCGCGGCGGCCCGCCACGAGATCCGCGGCCCGGCCCGACGGCCCGAGCACCGTGACCGAGTGTCCGACCCCACGCAGGCCTTCCGCGAGACCTGCCACATGTTCGTTGACGTCGTGCGGCTGCGACCAGGAGAACGGAGTCACCAGGCAGATGCGCAAGGTCCCACTCTAGCCCGCCCCCGGGCGGCCCCACCGACCGCCCGCCACGGTAAAGTCCCCGCTCCTGTGGCGGTTCGGTCACCAGCGCAGGAAGAAAAGCGGCGGCGCATTCTCGACGCGGCCGTCCGGGCGTTCGCGCGCAAGGGCTATCACGCGTGCCGGGTCGGCGAGATCGCGAGCGAGGCAGGCGTCGCCTACGGCCTCGTCTACCACTACTTCACCTCGAAGGACGAGATCCTCGAGACGATCTTCCGCGAGACCTGGTCGCAGATGCTCACCGCGATCGAGGCGGTCGAGGAGGACGGCGTTCCCGCCGGCGAGCAGCTCAGGAAGGTCTGCGCGATCGTCCTGCGGACGTGGAAGCGTGACCCGAACCTCGTCCGCGTGCTCGTGCGCGAGGTCACGCGCAGCCCGCACATCCAGCGCGAGGTCGACGAGATCGAGCAGGCCTACGGCGCGCTCGAGCGGGTCGTCCAGCGCGGGCAGGAAAGCGGCGAGTTCCGCGACGACGTCCAGCCGCGGCTGGCGGCGCTGATCGTCTACGGCGCCCTCGAGGAGATCCTGACCAGCTGGGTGATGGGACAGCTCGACGACGCCGACGAGGA
>DATFQE010000043.1:0-3343 GCA_035264445.1 Gaiellaceae bacterium
CATCAGGATGTCGAAGATCTTCGCGGTCGCGACGTACTCCGGCGGCGTGGCCAGGATGCCCTCGATCCCGACCCGCCCGGCCTTGAGGTCCTTCTTGAGCTGGGCGCGCCTGACGCGGATGTCGTTGGCCCTCGCAAGCGCCTCCATCCGCTGGTGGTGCGACCGGACGGGCGCCTGTGCGGGGGCTTTGGTAGTGACCACGGCGCGGGATACTAGCAGCTTGACCTCTTGGGTCAAGGGGTCGAAAATCGCCGTTTATGCAGGGATTTTCTTACGCGGCAACAACCGGCGCCCGCGAAGTGCGAGCCACATGGGCAATGCCAGTTGCCTGCGCAGGCGACGCAATTCCGCGTTCGCGGAGCTGCTCGTCCAGCTCTCGCCGCACCCGGCGCGGCGCCTCGGGATCCGCGAAGAGCACCGTCCCGAGCGCGACCGCGACCGCTCCCGCAGCGAGGAATTCGAGCGCGTCGGAACCGCCCGAGATCCCTCCCATCCCGACGATCGGCAGGCCCGTCTCGCGATAGCACGCGAAGACCGCGGCGAGCGCGATCGGCTTCAGAGCGGGACCAGAATAGCCACCGACTTCGCGGCCGAGCCGGGGGGTGAGCGTGCGCTCGTCGAGCGCGAGCCCGCGGACCGTGTTCACGAGCGAGAGGCCGTCGGCGCCGGCATCGCCGGCGGCGCGTGCGACGGCGGGCAGGTCCGGGACGGCCGCCGACAGCTTGGCGTAGAGCGGGCGGTCCGTCGCGGCCCGGGCTGCCGCGACGATCTCGGCCGCGTCTCCATCCGGGGAAGCGACGTTGGGGCACGAAAGGTTGAGCTCGATCGCGACGACCTCGCGGCGGCCGTCGAGCCGTTCGCACATGTGCGCGTACTCCTCGGGAGACGCCCCGCCAACGGACGTCCAGATCGGGATACCGAGCTCGGCCAGGCGCGGCAGCACCGAGTCGAGGAAGCGGTCGATGCCCGGGTTCTGGAGCCCGATCGAGTTGAGCATCCCGTGGTCGGTCTCGGCGATCCGGACGGGCCGGTTGCCGGCGCGCGGCTCGGGGGTGACCGTCTTCGTCACGAAGGCGTCGAGCCCGTGCACGACCTCGGGCGCCGATAGCGCATCGAGGCAGCCCGAGGCGTTCAGGATCATTGCAGGGCACCTGCCATGGAATCGCTAAGCAGCACAGAGCACCGGTCCTTCCACGCAGAGCCTCTTGAGCTCGCCGTCGACCTCGACGACGCAGCCGTAGCAGGCGCCGTAGCCGCAGGCCATCGGCGCCTCCCACGCGAGCTGTGCGCCCGGGGCGAGCTCGGCGACCGCGTCGAGCATCGGCTCGGGCCCGCAGGCGAGGACGTCGTAGCCGCCGGGGATCGCCTCGGTCACGAGCGTCGGCTCGACGAGGACCTCTGCGTTCGGGACGAGCACCGCCGCCTCGGCGTGCCGGTTGGAGCGGAAGCCGAGCACCGCGGGCGGCCGCCCGAGCGACTGCGAGAGGTAGGGCAGCGGCGCGATCCCGATCCCGCCGCCGACGAGCAGCGGCCGCTCGACGTCGAGGCGGAAGCCGTTGCCGAGCGGGCCGAGGGCCTGGACGACGTCTCCCTGCCCGAGCATGCACAGGGCCCGCGTCCCCGGCCCGATCGCATCGATCAGGAACCAAAGTTCGCCGGCGGGTGCGGCGCAGACGCTCATCGGCCGCGGCAGCACGCGGTTCGGCGCGGCCAGCATGAAGAACTGCCCGGGCGTGCCGGGCTCGAGGCTTCCGCGCGCGGCCCGCAGGAGCGTGTACGCGCCGACGTGTTCGACGGCGACGACGCTAAGCGCTTCGCGCCTGAGCACCGATCCGCTCCTGGAGCGACAGGACGGTCTCGCCGCGCGCGTTGGCGATCGCGTGCGCGGCCGCCCGAGCGCCTGCGAGTGTGGTGATGCAGGGGATCCGCGCTGCGAGTGCCGCCTCGCGGATCCGGTAGCCGTCGCTCCGCGCACCTGAGCCGCCGCCCGGCGTGTTGATGACGAGGTCGCAGCGGCCGCGGCGGACGAGGTCGACCACCGTGTGACCCTCGCCCTCCTCCCCGACCTTGCGCACGCGATCGACCGGGATGCCCGCTGCCGCAAGCGTGCGCGCGGTGCCTGCAGTCGCGACCAGCGAGAAGCCGAGCCGGGCGAGTGCAAGCGCGAGCGGGACGGCGGCCGTCTTGTCGGCGTCCCGTACGGAGAGGAACGCCGTGCCGCCGCCGGGGAGCGGCCTTCCTGCGGCGCGCTCGGCCTTGGCGAAGGCGCTCGGGAAGTCGGACGCGCTGGCCATCACCTCGCCGGTCGAGCGCATCTCGGGGCCGAGGACCGGATCGGCACCCGGGAAGCGGATGAACGGAAGCACCGCCGCCTTGACACTGACGGTCTTCGGTTCGCGTGGGACAGGAATGGGGAGCGCGGAGAGGCGGGCGCCCGCGGCCACTCTGCAGGCCGCATCGACGAGGTTCACGCCGATCGCCTTGCTCGCGAACGGCAACGTCCGCGAGGCGCGCGGGTTGACCTCCAGAACGAACACCTCGCCGTCGGCGACCGCGAGCTGCACGTTGACCACGCCGACGACGCCGAGCGCACGCGCGAGGCGGCAGACGACGTCATCGATCTCGCCCCGCGTCGCCGCCGAGATCCCCGGTGCAGGCAACACGCAGGAGGAGTCGCCGGAGTGGACGCCGGCCTCCTCGACGTGCTCCATGACGGCGGCGACCCAGGTGTCGTCGCCGTCCGAGACGGCGTCCACGTCGATCTCGACGGCGCTCTCGAGGAACCGGTCGACGAGTGTGCGCACGCCGTCGAGGGCAGCGCCGCGGACGGCGGCCTCGTCGTAGCAGACGACCATGTTCCGCCCGCCGAGGACGTACGACGGCCGGACGAGAACCGGATAGCCGATCCGCTCGGCGACTTGGGCGGCCTCGTCGGCGCCGGCGGCCATCCCCCACGCCGGCACGCGGATGCCGAGCTCGTCGCAGAGCGCGGCGAAGCGCTCGCGGTCCTCGGCGAGGTCGACGGCGTCGAACGGCGTCCCGAGGATCGGCCAGCCCGCGGCCTCGAGCGCGCGGGCGAGCTTCAGCGGCGTCTGGCCTCCGAACTGGATCACGACGCCGGCCGGCTGCTCGCGCTCGCAGACGGCGAGCACCTCCTCGACCCGCAGCGGCTCGAAGTACAGGCGGTCGGAGGTGTCGTAGTCGGTCGAGACGGTCTCCGGGTTGCAGTTGACCATGACCGCCTCGAACCCGAGCGCGCGGAAGGTCTGCGCCGCATGGACGCAGCAGTAGTCGAACTCGATGCCCTGGCCGATCCGGTTGGGGCCGGAGCCGATGATCACGA
>DATFQE010000044.1:0-2265 GCA_035264445.1 Gaiellaceae bacterium
GCGTCGGTGAGCACCTTCGTCGTCTCCTGGAAGGAGGCCGCCGAGAGGAACGACTCCGTCGCCAGCGAGGCCTTCGTGATCCCGAGGATCACCGGCTCCCACGTCGCCGCCTCGCCCTTCGCAGCCGTCACCCGTACGTTCTCGCGCTCGAGCATGAACCGGTCGACCAGCTGGCCGGGCAGGAGCTCGGTGTCGCCGGCGCTGTCCACGCGCACCTTCTTGAGCATCTGCCGAACGATCAGCTCGATGTGCTTGTCGTGGATGTCGACGCCCTGTGACTTGTAGACGCGCTGTACCTCGGCGACGAGGTACAGCTCGGTCGGGGTCGAGCCGTTGCCGGCCTCGTGATGCAGCTCGAGCAGCTCGGCCGGAGCCAGCGAGCCCTCGTGCAGAGGATCGCCCGGCGCCACCTCGTCGCCCTTGCGGACCAGCAGCCGCGTCCGGCGGGGGAGCTGGTACTCCTTCTCGGGCAGCGGCTCGCCCTCTTCGTCGACGCCCTCCGGGAAGATCGTCACCTTCGGGCCGCGCTCGGTCTCCTCGACGTGCACGCGACCGCCGACCGCGGCCAGCTGGGCCGCGCCCTTCGGGTTGCGCGCCTCGAAGATCTCGACGACGCGCGGGAGACCGTGCGTGATGTCGGCGCCGGCGACGCCGCCGGTGTGGAAGGTCCGCATCGTCAGCTGGGTGCCCGGCTCGCCGATCGACTGCGCGGCGATGATCCCCACCGCGTCGCCGATCTCGCACATCTCGCCGGTGGCGAGGAAGACGCCGTAGCAGGCGCGGCAAACGCCGTAATCGCTGCGGCACTTCAACACCGACCGGACGGGCACCGTGGCTTCGTCGATCGTCTCCTCGAGACCCTCGACGAGGTCGGCGAGCACGGTGTTCGTGACGAGCGCGCCCTTGTCGGCGAGCTTCGTCTTGCCGGGCTTGCCCGAGGCGAGCGGCTTGAAGACGTCGTCCGCCAGGACACGCCCGAGCACACTCTTGTTGACGCCGTCGTCCAGCCGGAGCTTGAGCTCGATCGAATCGTTCGTTCCGCAATCCTCGTCGCGGATGATCACGTCCTGTGCGACGTCGACGAGACGCCGCGTCAGGTAGCCCGAGTCGGCCGTGCGGAGCGCGGTGTCGGCGAGGCCCTTGCGGGCGCCGTGCGTCGAGATGAAGTACTCGAGCACCGACAGGCCCTCCATGAAGTTGGCCTGGATCGGGCGCTCGATGATCTCGCCCTTCGGATTTGCCATCAGGCCGCGCATGCCGGCGAGCTGGCGGATCTGCTTGAACGATCCGCGCGCTCCCGAGTTGGCCATCATGTAGACCGGGTTCAGCTTGTAGAGCGTGCGCTGCATGGCGTCGCCGACCTCGTCGGTCGCCTTCGTCCAGATGTCGACGATCGCCTCGCGCCGCTCGTCCTCGGTGATCAGGCCGCGCTCGTACTGCTGCTCGACCTGCTCGACCTGGGCCTCGTACTTGTCGAGGATCTGCTGCTTGTCGGGCGGGATGACGATGTCGTTCTTCGAGATCGTGATCCCGGCCTTGGTCGCGTACTTGAACCCGAGCGTCTTGATCTGGTCGAGGACGCCGCCGATGGCGGGCGCGCCGAACTGCTCGGCGAGGTCGCTGATGAAGTCGTCCATCTCACGCTTCGAGAGCGTGCGGTTGATGTAGTCGTGCGGCGCGACGTCGTCCGAGTCGCCCAGCGCCTCGTGCAGGGCCCGCTCGACCTCGAGGTTGAAGATGACGCGGCCGGGCGTGGTCAGGATCAGCTCGCCGTTCCGCCGGTACTCGATCGGCTGCTGGAGCCCGACCTGCTCCGCGTCGAGCGCAAACTCGACCTCCTCCTCGTTCTGGAAGCGCTGCGGCCGCTTCTTGAAGTCGTCGACCGTCTTCTCGTTGAGGTCGTCCTCGGTGTACGTCATGTAGTAGCCGCCGAGAACCATGTCCTGCGTCGGCGTCGCGAGCGGCCGCCCGTGCGCCGGCGAGAGAATGTTGTTCGCCGAGAGCATCAGGATCCGCGCCTCGGCCTGGGCCTCCGCCGACAGCGGCAGGTGGACCGCCATCTGGTCGCCGTCGAAGTCCGCGTTGAACGCGTGGCAGACGAGCGGGTGCACCTGGATCGCCTTGCCCTCGACGAGCACCGGCTCGAACGCCTGGATGCCCAGGCGGTGGAGCGTCGGCGCGCGGTTCAGGAGCACCGGGTGCTCGGCGATGACCTCCTCGAGCACATCCCAGACCTCCGGGACCATCGAGTCGACGTGCTTCTTG
>DATFQE010000045.1:0-2671 GCA_035264445.1 Gaiellaceae bacterium
GAGGACCGTCGACGCGGGCATCCCGCGCAGGAGCCCGATCGCCGACTCGCGGTAGCTGGGGAAGATCCAGTCGTCGTCGTTCAGCGCGTACGCGGAGCCCGCCTGGATCGCCTCGTGGTTCCAGAAGATCGCGTACGTGCCGATCCGGCCCTGGCGGTGGTAGACGACCGAGCGCTCGTCGTAGGTCCGCAGCAGGACGAGCGAGCGGTAGAGCTCAACGAGATCGTGATCGGTGAGCCCTTCGACCTCGCCGTCGGGGACCGCGTCGCCGTCGCCGATCACGCGCCTCAGACCGCGCTCGGCCGGGAGTACCTGCGCCACGCTCAGAGTGTAGTTCGATTGTCGCACCGCAAGACCTGACCCCAGCGCGCTTCATCTGGGGTCAGGTCTTGCATTGCCGCATCGCTCCGCTCGACATCGGCGAGGCGCCGGCCGATGGTCGAATAGTGGACGCCGACGTGGTCGGCGATCACGCGCAGCGGATAACCGTAACGACGGTGGGCGACGTCGATCGCTACGTCGCCGAGTTTGTCGAACAGCTCTTCGAGCGGCGGTGCGAGCGGTTGCCATTGCGACCGCGGAATCTCTTGCAGCCGTCGGTTCGGAGCAAGCCGGTCGATGAACTCGTCGCCGCCGAGATAGATCTCGCCGCGCACCTCCGCGAGGTGCCGCAGCGCCGCCTCGGCGACGTGCGTGCGATAGCGCGCCTGCGCTGCGTGGAGCTCGCTGGCGAACTGTGACAACAACCAGTCGACTGTCAAGAAGGCAGGGGTCGCCACGACGCCCGCTGTCGCGCGATAACTCGAGTAGACCCAATCAACGGCAGCGCGGCAGAGACCGGCACGGACAGGGTTGTTGACGACGTATGCGGCCGCAGCCATGAGGTGCTCGTCCTTCTCGACGAGCACGGACTTGAAGCGCTCCCCGAAGACATGTCCTGAACGCCTATGGCGGTGATTGAAGGCCTGCGCGTAGACGCCGTTGAGGTAACGCACCCCGGCGGCCAGGCTGGGCCGCGGCGTTTCGACGACGAGGTGGAAGTGGTTGCCCATGAGGCAGTAGGCGTGGCAAACCCACTCGTACCGCTTGACAACACGTTCGAAGAGCGCCAAGAAGCGCTCCCGATCGTGATCATCGAGGAAGATCGCGCCTTGCGCGTTCCCGCGCGCGGTGACGTGATAGCTCGCGCCGGGGAACTCGAGCCGCAGCGGGCGCGCCATCACGCCAACGTAAACGCGCGGTCTCCGCGCCGCCTAGAGGGAGCGGCGATTGTCACACTTTCGTTGCACTTCGCGGCGAAACGCGAAGTATCAGCGGCGGGCGAGGAGCGCCAGCGCGAGGACGGCACCGACGGCGCCGAGCGCGCCGGCGACCTGGACGAGCCCGAGATCGGCCGGCACGGCGGCTCCTGCGGCGAGGAGCAGCGTGCCGATGGTCGCCCCCGCGAGCCCGAGGATCAGCATCCCCGCCAGTCGCGCGCGTGCCGCTGAGCTGTCCTCCTGCGGCCAGTCGCGAGCCTCGACCGACCAGAACGCCAGCTCGGCGACGAGGTAGAGCCCGGCGGCGACGAAGCCGGCCCGCGGATCGAGGTCGCGATCCGAGAGGACGAGCGCGAACGCGTACGCGCCGCCGAGCGAGGCGACGCCCCACGGCACGAGCGCGGCGGCCGGCCGAACGACGGCGGCAGCCACGAACAGCAGGCCGATAACGCCGAACGCCGCAGAGTCGCGGTCGAGCACGGCCGGGTAGACGGCCAGGGCCCCGGCCAGCGCGACTGCCCCGGCAGCGGCGGCTACGCGCGGACGGCTCTCGCTCCCCGCCTGAACGAGCGCACCTCCTCCAGGGCGACCTGCAGGGACTCGCCGTCCCGCCACGGCACGACCGGAACGCCGACCCGCTCGTACTCGGCCCGCAGCGCCTCACGGCGCAGGCGCCAGAGCCGGAATGCCAGCTGCTCGAGCTCCTCGGGACCCGGGTCGACGTACGGCGCCGGGTCGATCTCGATCACGGCGAGGTCGAAGCCGCGGCGGCGGAGGTCGAGCAGCGCGGAAATGGCCCGCTGGTCGATCAGCGGCGTGAGCGCGAGGATCAGCGCCTTCGGCGGGAGCGTCCGCGCGGGAATGACGTCGAGGTCCTTCCAGGCGTAGTTCAGGAGAATCTCCGTGTCGAGCAGGGCATCCACGATCCGGTAGAGCTGGACGACGCCGGTCGCCGGGGTCAGCCAGTTGAGCACGCCGCCGAAGCTGACGAGGCCGACGCGGTCCTTGTGCCGCAGGTACCGCTCGGCCAGCGAGCCGGCCGCCCCGACGGCGAGGTCGAGCGTGCCCGGCCCCGCGCGGCGTACCTCGGCGAAGGAGTCGAGGAAGAGCACGATGTCGGCGTTTCGCTCTGGGTGCGCCTCGTTCACCCACAGCGCGTTGCGACGCGCGCTCGCACGCCAGTTCACGCGGCGCAGCCGGTCGCCGGGCGCGAACGGCCGCAGATCGGCGAACTCGATCCCCTCGCCGCGTGCGCGTGCGACCTGGTTGCCCGCAAAGACCTGCGTCTCCTGCGGCCTGAGCAGGGCGCGAAGCGTCTCGGCGTGCGGGTACACCTTGAGCGGCAACATCGGCTCGAGCCGCTGATCGTGGACGACGACGCCGAAACGGTCATGGGCGCGTAGGTGCACGCC
>DATFQE010000046.1:0-2370 GCA_035264445.1 Gaiellaceae bacterium
GTGAGCCGGATCGTCAGCTTGTTCCCCTCGACCGTGACGCCCGCGACGCGCTTCGCCTTGCCGTTCGCGTACGCGTCGGCGCCGACGATGTCGTTGATGAACGACGCGGACGGCGACTGCAGCTTGGGGCTGAGGTTCCGCTCGATCACCGCGCGGAACGTGTCGGCCGTGACGACCTCGTTCGACGGCGGCGCCAGCTTGAACCCCTCGCGGACGATGAACGTGTACGTCTTGCCGTCGGGGGTCACCTTGGGCATCTCCTGCGCGACCTCGGGCTGCAGGCGCGAGCCCTCGGGCCCCGCCTTGTCCGGGTAATTGAGCAGCATCGTGCAGGCCGAGTACAGGAACTGGACCGAGACCTGGTAGTAGGCGAGCGCCGGATCGACGTGGTCCGTGTCGGCCGCGAGGTTGATCTTCAGCGTGCCGCCGGTCTTCTTCGCCGTGGTCGTGGTCGCCCCGGCGCCGCCGTTGTCGTCGTCGCCGCCGCAGCTCGCGGCGCCGAGCAGCGCAAGACCGACCACCAGCGCAACCCCCCAAAGTGAGCGCGAACGTCTCACCGCGCGGTGAGTCTACCCAGAGCGCTCGCGTCGACTCATAACTCTTACAAATACGTCGTCTAGGCCGACCGCAAGAGCCGTGAGCGGCGTGCGAGCCGCCCGGAGGAGCGCTAGTGGACGCTGCCGCGGCGGCGCTTCAGGTAGCGCGAGGTCTCCCCGAGCGCGATCACCGCGATGAAAACCAGGCCGGTGAGCAGCATCCCGAGGATCACCTTCTTGCCTTCGGTGGCGGCGTCGGCGAGCGGGAGAAGTGCGGCGAGCAGGCTCACGGCCGGGACTCTATCCAGCCGCGTGTGAGCCGGCGAACCTGTGCTCGTGCCGCACGAGCGCAGCGGCGACGGCGCCGGGATCCGCACTGCCGTCGCCGAGCCGCAGCGCGGTCTCGACCCAGGCCTCGCCGTCGCCCTCCCTGCCGTCCGCGCGGAGGTGGGCGCAGCGCGAGATCAGCTCGGCGAGCTCGCGGACGGCGTCGACGTTGCCCGACGCGGCGATGCGGACGAGGCCGTGCGCGTAGAGGTAGTCGCCGAGGAGCAGCGCGGTGTCGTCGTCGGCCGGCGCGAACAGGCGGGGGCGGCCGTAGTGCGCGAGATAGCCCTCGTAGACGGTCTCGAGCCCGAGTGCGTGCGGCTCCCCGCACAGATCGGAGAAGACGGCGACCGCTTCGCGCTCGTCCTCGGGGCGGAGCGCGTCGCGCCACAGCGGGCTCTCGGCGGCCGCCTCGCCGGCGAGCGCCTCCCAGAGCTCAGGAGCCGAAGTCGCCAACTGCCTCGATGGTCCGGTCGACCTCGGCATCGCTGTGCGCGAGCGACACGAACATCGCTTCGTACTGCGACGGCGCGACGTAGATGCCGCGTGCCAAGAGGTGACGGAACAGGGCCGCGTACCGCTCCGTGTCGGCAGCCCGCGCGTCGTCGAAGCTCGCGACCGGCTCCGCCGTGCAGAAGAGCGTCAGCATCGCGCCGACGCGCTGGACGGTTCCGAAATTGCCCAGACCGGCCTCGAGACGGCCGCCCAGGCGCTCGAGCTCCTCGTAGACGGCCGGGTCTCGGAGACGGCGCAGCACGGCGAGACCCGCCGCCGTGGCCAGCGGGTTGCCGGCCAGCGTCCCGGCCTGATAGACGTCGCCGGCCGGCGCCAGCCGCTCCATCACGTCTGCCCTGCCGCCGAAGGCGGCCAGCGGGAGCCCTCCGCCGACGATCTTGCCCAGCACGGTGAGGTCAGGCATGACCCCGTAGCGCTCCTGCGCCCCGCCCCGCGCAACGCGGAAGCCCGTGACCACCTCGTCGAAGACGAGCAGCGAACCAGCCGCGTCCGCGAGCTTGCGAAGCGTCTCGAGGAAGCCGGGCGCCGGCGGGACGACGCCCATGTTCCCGGCGATCGGCTCGACGATGATCGCTGCAAGCCCCTCGCCGTAGCGCGCGACGGCCTCGGCCGCGGCGACGAGGTCGTTATAGGGGCAGACGATCGTGTCGGCCGTCGTACCGGTCGGCACCCCGGGGCTCGCCGGGATCCCCAGCGTCGCGATCCCCGAGCCCGCGTCCGCGAGCAGGCCGTCGGCATGGCCGTGGTAGCAGCCGGCGAACTTGAGGATGCGGTCGCGGTGCGTGAACCCGCGCGCAAGCCGGATCGCGCTCATCGCCGCCTCGGTCCCCGACGAGACGAGCCGCACCTGCTCGACCGAAGGAACGGCGTCCACGATCTCCTCGGCGAGCTCTACCTCGCGTTCGGTCGCAGCGCCGAACGAGGTCCCGTCGCGGGCCGCGTCGACGACGGCGTCGACCGTCGCGGGGTCGGCGTGCCCGAAGATCAGCGG
>DATFQE010000047.1:0-10061 GCA_035264445.1 Gaiellaceae bacterium
CGCTCGATCTCCTCGAAGCTGAGCAGCTGCTCGCGCGGCAGGAACGCGTAGTCCCGCCCGAAGACCTCCTTCGGCATGCAGTACACGCAACGGAAGTTGCACCGGTCCGTAACCGAGATCCGCAGATCGCGAAGCGGCCGACGCAGTCGGTCGATTACATGCACGGGCTGAGGTTAGCCTGAGCCCGCCACTCGAAACGCGTCTCCTAGAGCGCCGCGAACGCTCTGAACAGCTCCTCCGCTGCCTCGATGCCCTTCGGCAGGTACTCGACCTCCATCTTCTCGTTCGGCGAGTGGATGTTCGAGTCCGGGAGCGCGAAGCCCGTGACGATCGTCGGGATGCCCTTGTCCGCCAGCGCCGGGACGATCGGCAGCGTCCCGCCGGACCGGATCAGCAATGGCCGCACGCCGAGCACGCGCTCGAACGCGTCCAACCCGAGCTGGACCGCTTTCGACGACTGGTCGACGAGGCCGGGCGCGCTCGAGGCCCAGTGCTCCACGACGAGGTCGGCGCCCTCGGGCGTCGCGTCCCGCAACAGCCGCTCGACCTCGGCCGCGATCGTATCCGGCTCCTGCCCTGGCGCCAGGCGGATGGAGATGTTGGCGATCGCCTCCACCGGCAGCACCGTCTTCTGCAGGAGCGGCGAGCCGCCGGAGATCCCGTTCACGTCCAACGCCGGCTCCGCCCAGGTGCGCAGGTAGAACTCCTCGGCCGCCGCCGCGTCCATCGGAACCGCGCCCTGGCTCGCGAGCTCGTCGGCCCCCGGGGGAAGCGACGACCACGCCGCCCGTTCGTCGTCGGTCGGCGGCACGAGCCCCTGCCGAAGCGGTTCGGGCAGACGCCCGTCCTCGCCGGGCAGAACCGCCTGCAGCACCCGGGCGAGCGTGTTCACCGCGTTGAGCGCCGCACCGCCGTAGAGGCCCGAGTGCAGGTCGCGCCCGCCGGTCCGCACCGTGAGATGCAGGTAACAGAGACCGCGCGTCGCGATGTTGAACGCGGGAACGTCGCGCGCGACCATCCCGCTGTCGAAGATCACGCAGGCATCCGCCCCACGCTCGTCGGCGGCGAGGTAGTCGACGATCGAGTGGCCGCCCGTCTCCTCCTCGCCGTCGCAGGCGAACCGCACGTTCACGGGCAGCCCGCCGGCCCGCGACAGCCGCGAGGCGGCCTCGAGCAAGAGGAAGAGCTGGCCCTTGTCGTCGGCGATCCCTCGCCCGAAGACTTGGCCGTTCCGGACGCTCACCTCGAACGGCGGCGTCTCCCACAGTTCGAGCGGATCAGGCGGCTGGACGTCGAAGTGGCCGTAACAGAGGACGGTCGGCGCGCCCTCGGCGCCCGAGGAGGCTCGCAGCTCGCCGAGCGCGAGCGGATGTCCCTCCCAGTCCGCGAGCTCCGCCTCGCCGCCCGCCGCGCGAATCTGCTCGCAGAGCCAGTCGCCGGCCCGGACCACGTCGGCCGCGTGCGCGTCGTCTGCGCTGATGCTCGGGATGGCGATCCACTCGCCGAGCCGGTTGAGCAGGGCCTCCTCCACGGAGCGGGGAGTCTATGGGTCAGAGCACAAAAGGGGCGACCCGCGCCGCAAGCGCGTCACCCCTTTTCTGCGCGCGAACTAGGCGACGTCGCGGAGGGCGCTGGCCTCGGCAACGGCGCGGAGCTTCTTCAGGCACTGGTTCTCGATCTGCCTGATCCGTTCGCGCGTGACATTGAACGCCCGCCCCACCTCGTCGAGGGTTCGCGGCTGCTCACCGTTCAGCCCGTACCGCAGCTCCAGCACCCGCCGCTCGCGGGTGGAGAGCGTGCAGAGGATGCGGCCGAGCGCGTCCTTGCGGAGCACGTCCGCGGCGGCCTCCTCGGGCAGCGGGGCCGACTCGTCGGTGAGGAAGTGACCGAACTCCGACTCCTCGTCGTCGCCGACCGGCTTCTCGAGCGAGACCGGAACCTGAGCGCTGCGCCGGATCTGGTCGACCTCGTCGATCGTGAGGTCGAGCTCGCCGGCGATCTCCTTCGAGCCGGGCTCACGGCCGAGCTCGGCGCGGAGCTTGCGCTCGGTGCGCACGATCTTGTTGAGCTTCTCGACCACGTGGACCGGCATCCGGATCGTCCGCGCCTTGTCGGCCAGCGCACGCGCTACCGCTTGGCGGATCCACCATGTGGCGTAGGTCGAGAACTTGAACCCCTTGCGGTGGTCGAACTTCTCGGCCGCCCGGACGAGCCCGATCGTGCCCTCCTGGATCAGATCGAGGAACGGCAGGCCCTGGTTGCGGTACCTCTTCGCGATCGAGACGACGAGGCGTAGGTTCGCCTCGACCATATCCCGCTTCGCATCGTCGTCGCCGCGCTCGATCCGCTTCGCGAGCTCGACCTCCTGCGGCGCGGTCAGCAGCTCGACCTTGCCGATGTCCTTCAGGAACAGCTGCAGAGCGTCGGTCGAGACCTCGCGCTGCGACGAGCTCGCCGCCGGGCCCTCCTCCTCGTCTTCGCCGGTGACGACCTCGACGTGCGCCTCCTCGAGCGCGCCGAAGACCTCGTCGAGCTGCGCCGCATCCAGCTCGAGCTCCCCCAGCGCCAGGGCGATCTCCTCGGCCTTGATCGACCCCGCCTCCTGTGCGGTCGCGATCAGGTTCTTCGCCTCATCGGTCTCGAGTACGTCGGTGATGGCTCCCGCCGTCACAACGCTGCTTGCCCCTGCCATCCTGACCCCCTCGTTCGGCCCTCTCACCGTAGATCCGCTCGATCCCATCGTCAACGCCCGAAGATTCGGCATCCTTCCACGTAGCACTGGTCATGCGCCATAGGCCGAAAGGCCCATCTTTCAGTCCAGGAGTCCTAGGTTTCAGGACGGTGCCCGTACGACCTCAAGACGCTCGAGGAGGTCGTTTGCTTCCCGACCGAGCGGCGAACCGGGCGCCTGAGCGCGGGCGCGCACGAGCTGGCGCTTCGCCTCCTGCACGTTTCCGAGCCACAGCAGCGAGAGGCCGAGGTGGAAGCGAACCGTCGCCGCGTGCGGGAAGCGGCGGGTGAGCGGGCCGAGCCGCGAGAACGCTCGTTCGGGCGCGTCCTTGCGGTAACGGCCTACGGCCGCGGCAGTCTGGGCCTCGGGATCGCGGGGAGCGAGCCGGGCCGCCTCGGCGAAAACCCGCTCGGCCGAGACGGGACGGCCGAGCCGCTGCAGCGCGACCCCGTAGAGGAGCTTCGCGTGTGCGTCGGGCCGCCTCGCGTTCCGGCGGAGCAGCGCGAGCTGGGCGGGCGGCCGAAGGCGGCCGAGCGCCGGCGGAGACTCGAATCCCGGGACGAAGGTCGGCAGCCCGGGCGCCTGGCCCGGGTAGAGCAGGTCGCCCGCACGGACCGCGAAGATCGAGTCGGGCTCGACCTGCCTCGCCGCGCGCCACTCGCCGGCGGCCTCGGCGTCGCGTCCGGCCCAGAAGTACGCCAGGCCCAGGTGGAGGCGCACGGCGCCGCTTTGCGGCCGGAGCGCCGAGAGCTGCTCGAGCCGACCCTGCGTGCCCCGTGGCCAGCGGGCGAGCGCGAGCCCGATCCGGGCCTGGAGAGAGCGGTAGGGCCGGAAGATGCGCGCCGCGTCGGTGCGGCGGCCGTGGGCGTAGAGGACGCCGGCTCGGCGCAGGGCCCGGGCCTCCGGGTCGGTGCGGACGCCCAGGTCGAGGACGAGGCGTGGCGCCCCCTTCCGGCCGCCACCTCCGTCGTCGCCGCGCGCCAGGACGCCGGCCGCCACGGCGACCGCCGCGGCCGCCACCGAGGCGACGGCGACGAGGGCGAGTATCCGCATCCGCGGCGACACGCGTTCCACGGTAACGCCGTGGCTATCCTGACCACATGTCCCAGGTCGAGCAGAGCCTCGAGCTCGACGCGCCGGCCGCACGCGAGCTGCTCGAGCGCGACGAGAACGCCGTGCTCGTCGACGTGCGCGGCGAGGACGAGTGGGCCGGCGGCTTCATCCCGGGCGCCGTCCTCGTGCCGCTGCGCGAGCTGACCGAGCGGATCGGCGACGTCGTGCCCGACCGCTCGCGGAACGTCGTCCTCTACTGCGCAGTCGGCGCGCGCTCGCTCCGCGGCGCACGCGCGCTGGCCGAGCTCGGGTACGAGCGCCCCGTCTCGCTCGCCGGCGGGATCGTGGACTGGCTGACGCGCGGCTACCCGAGCACGCTGGAGCGAACGCTCGAGCCCGAGCAGCGCGAGCGCTACAGCCGCCACGTCTTGATCCCGGAGGTCGGCGAGGCGGGCCAGCTCAAGCTGCTCGACACGAGCATGCTCCTGATCGGCGCCGGCGGGCTCGGCTCCCCCTCCGCCCTCTACCTCGCCGCGGCCGGCGTCGGCCGCCTCGGGATCGTGGACGACGACGTCGTCGACGAGTCGAACCTCCAGCGACAGGTGCTGCATTCGACGGCGCGCCTCGGAGAGCCGAAGGCCGAGTCGGCGAAGCGCACGCTGACGGAGCTGAACCCCGACGTCGAGGTGCTCACGTTCCAGGAGCGGATCACCTCCGAGAACGTCGACCGGATTCTCGCGGAGGGCTGGGACGTGATCGTCGACGGGGCGGACAACTTCCCGACGCGCTACCTGATCAACGACGCCTCGGTGTGGCATGACATCCCGGTCGTGCACGGCTCGATCTACCGCTTCGAGGGCCAGACAACGGTCTTCAAGCCGCACGACGGACCCTGCTACCGCTGCCTGTTCCCACAGCCGCCGCCGCCCGAGCTGGCGCCGAGCTGCGCCGAGGGCGGCGTCCTCGGGGTGCTTCCGGGCGTGATCGGCTCGCTCCAGGCCAACGAGGCGCTCAAGCTCGCGCTCGGCGCGGGCGACCCGCTGATCGGGCGGCTGCTCCTGTTCGACGCGCTCTCGACCTCGTTCACCGAGGTGGCGATCCGCCGCGATGCCGGCTGCCCGGTCTGCGGCGACAACCCCACGATCACCGAGTACGTCGACTACGTGCAGTTCTGCGCGGCGCAATGACGACCGTTCGGATCCCGCCCACCCTTCGGCCCGACGCCGATGGGCAGCGCGAGGTCACCGCCGGGGGGTCGACTGTGCGGGAGGTCCTCGGCGAGGTCGGTGAGCGCTTCCCGCGGCTCGGCGCACGCATCCTCGACAACGGCAACATCGCCGCCTTCGTCAACGTCTACGTCGGTGGTGAGGACATCCGCACGCAGGACGGCCTCGAAACTGCGGTTGCAGAAGGCTCAACGGTCATCCTCCTTCCCGCCATGGCCGGCGGTGCCGGCTAGCTCGCTTCTCGACCTCGTCGGGAACACGCCACTCGTCGAGCTGAAGCGGCTCGCGCCGAGCCCGGCCGTTCGGCTGTACGCGAAGCTCGAGGGCCAGAACCCGAGCGGGTCGGTCAAGGACCGGATCGCGAAGGCCATGGTCGAGACCGCCGAAGCACGCGGTGAACTGGAGCCCGGCCGCGAGCTGCTCGAGCCGACCAGCGGCAACACCGGGATCTCACTCGCGATGGTCGCCCGCATCAAGGGCTACGGGCTGACGTGCGTGATGCCGGCGAACGCGACCCCGGAACGCCGCCGGCTGCTCGAGCTGATGGGCGCCAAGGTGGTGGAATCCCCGGCCGACGAGGGCACGAACGGCGCCGTGCAGAAGGCGCTCGCGATGGCGGCGGAGGATCCGAGGTACTTCATGCCCTTCCAGTACGCCAACGAGGCGAACGTCGAGGCGCACTATGAGGGCACCGGCGCCGAGATCGCAGACGAGCTGGACCACGTCGACGTGCTCGTCGCCGGGCTCGGAACCGGCGGCACGCTCATGGGGGCGGGACGGCGGGTCCGCGAGGCGTTTCCCGACGTCACCGTGGCGGCCGCCGAGCCGCTCCCCGGCGACCCCGTGATCGGGCTCCGGTCGCTCGAGGACGGCTACGTGCCGCCGATCCTCGACGTGTCGCGGCTCGACCGCAAGCTGCTCGTCACCAATGCCGAGTCGGTGGCAGGCGTCCGCGCGCTGCTCGAGCGCGAGGCGATCTTCGCGGGCGTCTCTTCCGGTGCCGTCGTGCATGTCGCCCGCAAGCTGGCCGACGAGGTCGGCGAAGGCGTCGTCGTCGGCATCCTTGCGGACGGCGGCTGGAAGTACTTGTCCGCCGCGTTCTGGGCTGCGGAGGACGTGGAGTCGGCGATGGAGAACTCCGTCTGGTGGTGATCCCGGCCGCCGTCCGCGACCAGCTGATCGAGCACGCACGAGCCGAAGCGCCGAACGAGGCCTGCGGCCTGCTCGCGTTCCGGGACGGCGTCGCCGAGCGGTACCTGCCGGCCGAAAACGAGCTCGCCAGCCCGTACCGGTTCAAGCTCAAGCCGCGCGACCCCGACGACTTCTTCCTCGAGGACGAGGGCTTCGAGGTCGCGGTCTTCCACTCGCATCCCACCGACAGCGCGGAGCCCTCACGCACGGACCTCGCGAACATCGGCCTCTGGGAACGACAGCCCTACTTCATCCTCGCGGTCCCGACGGGCGAGCTGCGCGGCTGGCGCATCGAGGCGGGTCACGCCGAGGAGCTCGAGCTCGCCGAGTGAGACGCGCACTGCCCTTCGTGCTCGTGGTCGCGCTCGCTGGCTGCGGCGGCGGCGGCGGATCCGGCGGGCGCCAGGTCGTGGATCCGTCGACGGCGATCGGGCTGAGCGGCGGGACGGAGGTGACGGTCCGCGGCTACTTCGCCCACCAGCCGGATGCGCTGGTGCCTCGAATGTGCACCGCGCTCACGGGCGCCTACCCACCTGTCTGCGACATGCCCTCGCTGCCGGTGTCGAACCTGTCGAAGCAGGCGGAGGACGGCCTGCCGCTGACACGCGACCCGGAGACGGGCGGCCGCTGGACGCAGCGAGAGATCGAGCTCGACGGACGAATCGAAGACGGCGCCCTGGTCGTCGAGTAGCCTCGGGCATCGATGCCTAGCGCTGTCGTCGTCGGGGCCGGGATCTTCGGTGGGTCGCTCGCGCACGAGCTCGTCGAGCGCGGCTGGGAGGTGAGCCTCGTCGATCGCTACCCGCCCGGCCACGTCCGGGCCGCTTCGAGCGGCGAGTCGCGGCTGATCCGCTCCGCGCACGGCTCGGGCACCTGGTACGTCCGTTCGGTCCGGCGCGCCTGGGAGCGCTGGCGCCGGCTCGAGGAGGAGACAGGGGCGTCGCTGCTCGTTCCGTGCGGCGTGGTCTGGCTCGCGCAGAGCGAGACCGGCTGGGAGGCCGAGAGCGAGCGCGTTCTCGCCGCCGAAGGCGTGCCGACGGAGCGGCTGGCGCCCGACGACGCCTCCTCTCTTTTCCCCAGCTTCTCCGGGGACGACCTCGCGTTCTGCCTGCTCGAGCCCGAGGCCGGGGTCCTGCGCGCCCGCGACGCGACGCGGGCGGTCGTCTCGCTCGCCCGCTCCAAGGGCGTTCGCTTCGTGGGCGGGGAAGCGCGTCCCGCTCCGGACGGCGGCGTCGACGTCGAGGGCGAGAGGCTCACGGCCGATGTGGTCGTCTGGGCGTGCGGAGCCTGGCTGCCGGCGATCTACCCGGGTGAGGCTCGCCTCCGGGTGACCCGCCAGGAGGTGCTGCACTTCGGCGCTCCGATCGCCTGGGAGACGCCGCCCGTCCCGGCCTGGGTCGACTACGACGCCGCGTTCTACGGCGTCGGCGACCTCGACGGGCGGGGCGTCAAGGTCTGCCCGGACCGCGAGGGGCCCGCATTCGATCCCGATCGGGACAGCCGCGCTCCGTCGGAGCAGGCCGAGGCCGTTGCGCGCGCCTACCTCGCCCGACGGTTCCCGGCCCTCGCGGACGCGCCGCTGGTCTTCTCACGGGTGTGCCCGTACGCGCTGACGGGCGACACGAACTTCCTGGTCGCCCGCCACCCGGAGCAACCGCGCGTCTGGCTGCTCGGCGGCGGATCCGGCCACGGCTTCAAGCACGGGCCGTCCCTCGCCGAGTACGTCGCGGGGCTGCTCGAGAGCGGGGACGAGCCCGACGAGCGCTTCGGGCTCGGCGAGCGCAGGCCCGGAGCGAGCCTGCGCACCGCCGGCACCGCGTCGGGCTAGCCGACCCGGAACGAGCCCTTCATGAAGCTCTTGTGCGGGTCGCAGACGTACTTGTACGTGCCCTTCTTCAGCGTCAACGTCCAGGTCTTCTTGCCCTGGAAGCTGACGGTGGTCAGCTTGTTGACGCCAGGGCCGGTCAGGTGGAAGTTGTGGGACGTCGACTTGTCGTTGACGGTGATCGAGTAGCTCCCCGGCTTCAGCGACGTCACCTTCTTGCCGGCCTTGGTGAGCGTGATCGTCGCCGACGGACCGACGGTGGCGACGAGCTTCGTGGCGGCGGCGCCGCCCGGTGCGGCCGTCACGAGGGCAACTGCTGCGGCTGCTGCGAGGATGAGGCGAAAGCGGTTCACGGCGGCTCCTTTGCATTGAGGTTCCTGTTCCTACGCGCTGCGCGGCGAGACGGTTTCCATACTAGGCACGTGGAGACGCCGCAGGGCTGGGCCGAGGTCGACGGCGCGCTCGAGCGCGAGTTTCGCTTCGCCGACTTCGCGGCGGCGATCGCTTTCGTCAATCGCGTCGCCGCGCTGGCCCAGGCCGAGGATCACCATCCCGACATCGCGGTGCGCTGGAACCGCGTGACGCTCCGCTGGTGGACGCATGTCGCGAACGCGATCACCGAGCGCGACCGGGAGCTGGCGCGGCGTACCGACGAGCTCGCTCCTTAGGCCGCGTCCGGGGTCTGACCCCAGACACGGCCCGGATGCCATGGCCGCGGCACGAGCTCCGTGTCACGATTGCGGTGTTCATCTCTGCGGCCGCGCGATTCGAGACACGTCCGGGGTCTGACCCCGGACATGACCGTTCAGGCCTCGTCCGGGTCGGTGAACCAGAAGAAGCCGACCGTTCCCGGGCCGGCATGAGTCCCGACGACCGGGCCGAGCGTCGTCGCCACCTCGATTTCCGCGCTGGGCCTGACGTTCTGCACCATCCGGCGGAGCGCCTCCAACCGCTCGGGTGCCTCGGCGTGCGCGATGCCTACGCGCAGGCCCGGCTCGGCGGTCGTGCCATCCGAGAACGCGCGCTCGAACTCGCGATAGGCCTTCTGCGCGCCGCGCACCTTCTTCAGCGGCAGCACTTCGCCCTCGGCGAGCGTGAGGATCGGCTTGATGTGCAGCAGCTGGCCGGCCATCGCCGCCGCCTTGCCGATGCGCCCGCCCTTGGCGAGGTATTCGAGCGTGTCGACCGTGAAGATCAGGCCGGCCTCGCCTTGGAAGCGCGTCACGAGCGCGTCGACCGCTTCGTCGGTCGTGCCCCGCTCGAGGCGGCGCTGAACCGCCAGCGCGAGGATGGCGATCGCGGCCGATGCCGTTTTTGAGTCGATCGTCCGGACGCGGTCGCCGGCCTCCGACGCGGCCCGCTCTGCGCTCTCGTACGTCCCCGACAGCCGCCGCGAAAGGTGGATCGAGAGCACGCGGTCGTAGCCGACGAGCTCCTCGTAGACCGCGAGGAAGTCGGCCGGGGTCGGCTGCGAGGTCGTCGGCGGCCGGTCGGCGTCCCGCAGGCGCTCGTAGAACGCGTGCGGATCGAGGTCGACGTAGTCGCGGAAGCTCTCGTCGCCGAAACGGACGTAGAGCGGCACGACACGCCAGTTCGGGAAGCGGTCGGGCGCCTCCGGGAAGTCGGCGGTCGAGTCGAGCACGATCGCCGTGTTCTCGGCCGTCAGCTGCACCGCGCGACTCTACTCGGCCGGGGCCAGGCGACCTCCGGCGCGGTGGATGGCGTCGACGATCTCGTCGAGCGGCTCGTCCTTGGTCAGGCACGCGACCGCGCCCGCCTCGATCAGAGCGCCGCGCTCACGGGCGTTGGCGGACGCCGTCAGCGCCACGACCGCCGTGCCCGGGCACGCGGCCACGATGGCCGCGGTGGCCTGCACGCCGTCGAGGCCGGGCAGCCGGTAGTCCATGACGACGACGTCCGGCTCGAGGCGCCGGCAGACGTCGACGACGTCGTAGCCGTCCGCGAGCGCGGCGACGATCTGGATCTCGGGGCGCAGGCCGAGGAGCAGCTCGAGCGCCTCGCGGAAGACGTCGTT
>DATFQE010000048.1:0-11333 GCA_035264445.1 Gaiellaceae bacterium
AGCTCGTCGATCTTGCGCTTGATCTCGGCGACGCGGGTGAGCGCCTCCTTCTCGCGCGACCACCGCGCGGCGAGGTCGTCGCGCACGGACTTCGCCTCGGCGAGCTCGCGCTCGACCGGCTCGCGCCGCTCCTTCGACTCCTTGCCCATGGCTGCGAGCTCGATCTCGAGCTGGCGGACGCGGCGGTCGGCCTCGTCGAGCTCGACGGGGGACGAGTCAATCTCCATCTTCAGCCGGGAGGCGGACTCGTCCACGAGGTCGATCGCCTTGTCGGGCAGGAAGCGGTCCGAGATGTAGCGGTCGGACAGCACGGCCGCGGCGACCAGAGCCGAATCGCGGATCTCCACGCCGTGGTGCGCCTCGTAGCGCTCCTTGAGCCCGCGCAGGATCGCGATCGTGTCCGCGACCGACGGCTCGCCGACGAAGATCGGCTGGAAGCGGCGCTCGAGCGCGGCGTCCTTCTCGATGTGCTTGCGGTACTCGTCCAGGGTGGTCGCGCCGACCGCGCGCAGCTCCCCGCGCGCGAGCATCGGCTTCAGCAGGTTGGCCGCGTCGACCGCGCCCTCGGCCGCGCCGGCGCCGACGATCGTGTGGAGCTCGTCGATGAAGAGGACGATCTCGCCCTCGGCGTTCTTGATCTCGTTGAGGACGGCCTTGAGCCGCTCCTCGAACTCGCCGCGGTATTTCGAGCCGGCGAGGAGCGCGCCGATGTCGAGCGCCCACACCCGCTTGCCCTTCAAGCCCTCCGGGACGTCGCCGGCCACGATGCGCTGGGCGAGGCCCTCGGCGATGGCCGTCTTGCCGACGCCGGGATCGCCGATCAGGACCGGGTTGTTCTTCGTGCGCCGCGAGAGCACCTGCATGACACGGCGCACCTCCTCGTCGCGGCCGATCACCGGGTCGAGCTTGCCGCTCTCCGCAAGCTCGGTCAGGTCGCGGCCGAACTTCTCGAGCGCCTGGTAGCTGCCCTCGGGATCCTGGCTCGTGACGCGCTGGCCGCCGCGCACCTCCTTGAGCGCGTCGAGCAGCTGCGCGCGCGGGATGACGTCGAGCGCCAGCAGCAGGTGCTCGACGGAGACGAACTCGTCGTCGAGCTTCCGCATCTCATCCTCTGCGCGGTCGAGGACCTTGTCGAATGCGGACGACGTGCGCACCTGCAGATTCGCCGCTCCGGCCGCGCGCGGACGCTTCGCGAGCTCGGCCTCGGCGTGCTGCGCCAACGCGGTCGGGCCCGGGCCGGCGCGCTCGGCGAGCGTCTGCGGCAGCTCCTGGGTCAGGAGCGCCAAGAGCAGGTGCTCGGGGTAGATCTCGGGGTTGGCGTTCCGCCGGGCCAGCTCCTGGCTGGCGGCGATCGCCTCCTGGGCCTTCGTGGTCAGCTTGTTGAAGTCCATTGCTTCCTTCTCGATACGGGGTGTACGGGTGGTTGGTAGAGAACGAGGTCGCGGCGGTACTGCTTGTGGACCTCTTCGATCCGGTCGCGCATCTCGCGCTCGAGCTTCTCGAAGCGCCTGTGCATCCGCTGGAGCTGGTCCTCGAGTCGGAGCACGTGCTCGACGCCTGCGAGGTTCAGCCCCAGCTCGGTCGTCAGCCGCTGCACCAGGCGGAGCCGCTCGAGGTCGCTCTCGGAGTAGAGGCGCGTATTGCCGGCCGTGCGCTTCGGCCGCACGAGGCCCTTCGCCTCGTAGATCCGAAGGGTCTGCGGGTGCATGCCGACCAGGTCGGCCGCGACCGAGATCATGTAGCGAGGCCGGTCGTCCACTAGAAGAGCGCCTCCCTCGGGTCCTCGCGCGATGCCTTCTGCAGCGCCTCGATCGCCTCGCGCTCCTTCTTGCTCAGCTTCTTCGGGACGGCGACGCGAAGACGCGCCACGAGATCACCCTTCCCGCCCTTGAGGCTCGGCGCACCGTGGCCGCGCAGCTTCAACAGCTTGCCGTCCTCCGAGCCCGCCGGGACCTTGAGCGAGAGCCGCTGGCCGTACGGCGTCGGAACCTCGACGATCGCGCCCAGCGCGGCCTCCGGGTACGTGACGGGCACCTCGAGCTCGAGGTCCGACGCGCCGCGGCGCGCGAACAGCCGCGACGGCGCCACGCGCGTCGTCACGAACAGGTCGCCCGCGGGCGCGCCCCCGAAGCCCGACTCGCCCTTGCCCTTCAGGCGGATGCGCGTACCGTCCTTGACGCCGGCCGGGATCTTGACCGTATAGCGCTTCGTCCGCCGCTCGCGGCCCGAGCCGTGGCAGCGGCCGCACGGATCCTCGATCACGATGCCCTGGCCGCCGCAACGCGGGCACGGCTGGGAGAGTGCGAACAGGCCCTGGCTCTCCGCCAGGACGCCGCGGCCCTTGCAGTCGGGGCAGACGCTCGGCGCCGTGCCCGGCTTGGCGCCCGAGCCGCCGCACTCGCGGCACGGGGTCTCGACATCGACCGGGATGCGGGTCTCGATGCCCCGCAGCGAATCTTCGAACGAGAGCCGCACCTCGGCCTCCAGGTCCGCCCCGCGCCGGCCGGCCGGCTCTCGCTGACGGCCACGGCCGAAGCGGCCGCCGCTGAACAGGTCGCCGAAGAGCCCGCCGAGGTCGCCGAGATCGAAGTCGCCGGCGGTGAAGCCACCGGGACCGGGCCGCCCGTTCGCGGAGCCGAACGCGTCGTACTGCTTGCGCTTCTCGGGGTCGGAGAGCACGTCATAGGCGGCCTGGACCTCCTTGAAGCGCTCCTCCGCGGCCGCGTCGCCCGGGTTCGCGTCGGGATGGTTCTCGCGCGCGAGCTTGCGGTACGCCTTCTTGACCTCGTCGGCGGAGGCGTTCTTCGCGACGCCCAGCGTCCCGTACAGGTCGTTCACAGAGCCTCCTTCGGCGCCGCCACGACGACCCGTGCCGGGCGCAGCACGCGGTCGCCGAGCCGGTAGCCCTTCTGCAGGACCTCGATCACGGTGCCCTCCACAGCCTCGGACGGCTGCGAGAGCAACGCCTCGTGGACGTGCGGATCGAAGGCGCCCTCGGCCGGGATCTCCTCGAGACCCTCGCGGCGGAGCGCGTCCGCGAGCGAGCGGTGGACGAGGCGCACGCCGTCCTCGAGCTTCGCCTCCTCATGTTCGTCGGCGGCGACGAGCGCGCGCTCGAGGTCGTCGAGCACCGGCAGCAGGTCCTTCACCAGCCGCTCGGCGGCGCGCGCGACCAGGCTCGCCTGGTCGCGCGCGGTCCGCTTGCGATAGTTCTCGAACTCGGCTGCGAGGCGCTTCAGGTCGTCGAGGTGCTCCTCCGCCTTGGCCTCGGCCTCCGCGAGCCGATCCTCGACGGACGGCGCCGCCTCCTCAGCGCTATGCGCCCCAGTTTCACGGATCTCCTCGTTCACGACGCCTTCGGCTGCTCTTCGTCGATGACCTCGTAGTCGGCGTCCTCGACCACCTCGTCGTCCGACGTGGTCGCGCCGTTGCCCGTCTGACTGGGACGCGCATGCGTTTGCTGGGCCGTCGCCTGCGCGTAGACGGCCTCGGCCAGCTTGTGCGAGGCCTCGGTCAGCGCGTCGGTCTTGGAGCGGATCTCCGCCACGTCGTCCGACTCGAGCGCCTGCTTCAGCTCCATCACGCGACCCTCGATCGTCGAGGCATCCGACTCGTCGAGCTTCTCGCGGTGCTCCTTGAGCGAGCGCTCGGTCTGGTAGACGAGGCTCTCGGCCTGGTTCTTCGCGTCCGCGAGCTCGCGCAGCTTGTGCGCCTCGTCGCGGTGCGCGTCGGCCTCGTTGACCATCCGCTGGACCTCGTCCTCGGAGAGGCCGGAGCCACCCTCGATCCGGATCTGCTGCTGGTTCCCGGTGCCGTGGTCCTTGGCCGAGACGTTGATGATCCCGTTCGCGTCGATGTCGAACGTGACCTCGATCTGCGGCTGGCCCCGCATCGCCGGCGGGATCCCGACGAGCTGGAACTTCCCGAGCGTCTTGTTGTAGACGACCATCTCGGACTCGCCCTGGGCGACGTGCACCTCCACGGACGGCTGGTTGTCCTCGGCGGTCGTGAACACCTCCGACTTCTTCGTCGGAATGGTCGTGTTCCGCTCGATCAGCTTCGTGAAGACGCCACCCTTCGTCTCGATGCCGAGCGACAGCGGCGTGACGTCGAGGAGCAGGATGTCCTTGACCTCGCCGCGCAGCACACCGGCCTGGATGGCCGCGCCGACGGCGACGACCTCGTCCGGGTTGACGCCCTTGTGCGGGTCCTTGCCGACGACCTCCTTGACCTTGTCGACGACGGCCGGCATGCGCGTCATGCCGCCGACGAGGACGACGTGGTCGATCTTGGAGGCGTCGAGACCGGCGTCGGCCAGCGCCTGCTTCGTCGGACCGACGGTGCGCTCGAGCAGGTCGGCGGTCAGCTCGTTGAGCTTCGCGCGCGTGAGCTGGAGGTCGAGGTGCTTCGGGCCCTCCTGCGTCGCCGTGACGAACGGGAGGTTGATCTGCGTCGTCATCGTCGAGGAGAGCTCGATTTTCGCCTTCTCGGCTGCCTCGTAGAGGCGCTGGAGCGCCATCTTGTCGGCGGCCAGGTCGATGCCCTGGTCCTTCTTGAACTCGGACACCATCCAGTCGACGATCGCCTTGTCGAAGTTGTCGCCGCCGAGGTGGTTGTCTCCGTTCGTGGCCTTCACCTCGAAGACGCCCTCGCCGAGCTCGAGCACCGAGACGTCGAACGTGCCGCCGCCGAGGTCGAAGACGAGAATCGTCTGGTCCGACTCCTTGTCGAGGCCGTACGCGAGCGAGGCCGCGGTCGGCTCGTTGATGATGCGGAGGACGTTGAGGCCCGCGATCTTGCCGGCGTCCTTCGTGGCCTCGCGCTGCGCGTTGTTGAAGTACGCCGGGACGGTGATGACCGCGTCGGTGACCGGTTCTCCGAGGTATGCCTCGGCGTCCGACTTCAGCTTCTGGAGAATCATCGCGCTGATCTCGGGCGGTGCGTACTCCTTGTCGGCCGCCTTGACGCGGACGTCGCCGCCCTGGCCCTTGACGACCTCGTACGGGACGATGGTCATCTCTTCGGAGACCTCGTCGTACTTACGGCCCATGAAGCGCTTGATCGAGAACACCGTGTTCTGCGGGTTCGTGACCTGCTGGCGCTTGGCGGGCGCGCCGACGAGCCGCTGACCGTCCTTCGTGAACGCGACGACGGACGGCGTCGTGCGGCCGCCCTCGGCGTTCGGGATCACGGTCGGCTCGCCGCCCTCGAGCACGGCCATACAGGAGTTGGTCGTGCCGAGGTCGATGCCGATTACCTTTGCCATCTGCCTTCCTTTCGTCGTTCGAACCTCTCGCCTGAGAAAATCTAAGCGTCGTTATAGCAGATCTGGCCCGGCTAAGCTCCTGCGCCTGTGAGCGATCCACGCGTCGAGCAGTACGCCCGCCTGCTCGTCGAGCGCTGCCTCGACGTGCAAGCCGGCTGGCAGGTGATGCTGAAGACGAGCCCGCTGGCGCGGCCGCTCGTCGAGGAGCTCGTGCGTGGGCTCGGGCGCCGGGGCGCGTACCCGATCGTGCGCCTGAGCTGGGCCGAAGAGAATTGGCCGTTCGCGTACACCTGGGCGGACGAGGCGCCGGAGGACGCGGTCGCCAGGCAACCTGCGCTCGAGGCCCGGCTCGGCGAGGAGATCGACGCCTTCATCAACGTCGGCGCTCCGGAGAACGTCTACGAAGGCTCGACCCTCTCACCCGAGCGCCGCGGCGCGCTCTCCGAGGCGAACCGGCCGCTGCTCGAGCGGCGGCTCCGCCTGGAGATCCCCTGGGTCGCATGCCGCTACCCCACCCCTGCGCTCGCGCAGGCGGCGGGCATGACGGTCGAGCAGTTCGAGGACTTCCTCTTCGGCGCGTGCCTGATCGACTGGGACGCGGAGGGGCGCAAGATGCAGCGGATCGCGGACCGCTTCGACGCCGCCGAGGAGGTGCGGATCGTCGGGCACGAGACCGAGCTCCGCTTCTCGCTCGCCGGGCGCCACGGGGAGGTCGACGACGGCCACTACAACATGCCGGGCGGGGAGGTCTTCTACAGCCCCGTCGAGGACTCCACCGAGGGCGTCGTGACCTTCTCCGAGTACCCGGCCGTCGACCCCCCCGACGAGGTGAGCGGGGTGCGGTTCCGCTACGAGGGCGGGCGGATCGTGGACGCCTCGGCGGAGAGCAACGAAGAGGCGCTGATCGCCAAGCTCGACCGCGACGACGGCGCGCGGCGGCTCGGCGAGTTCGGGATCGGTTGCAACCCCGGCATCCAGCGGCACGTCAAGGAGACGCTCTTCGACGAGAAGATCTACGGCACGATCCACCTCGCGATCGGCGCCGGAATCCCGTCGATCGGCGGACAGAACGTGTCGTCGGTGCACTGGGACATGGTCAAGGAGCTCCGTAACGGCGGCCGCATCGAGTGCGACGGCGAGGTCGTCCAGCAGGACGGCCAGTGGGTCTTCTAGCGGCGCGCGAGCCGGCGTAGCACCGCGGCGGCTGCCGGCTCCGCCACGAGGATCGCGACGAAGATGAGGCCGCAGCCGACCAGGCCGAGGAGCCCCACGCGGTCGCCGTCGAGGACGTACCCGAAGAAGCCCGCCCAGACGGTCTCGAGCGAGAAGATGATCGCGATCCTCGTCGCGCTGATCCGCCGCTGCGCCCAGATCTGGATCAGGTACGCGAGCGCGCTCGCGAAGATGCCCGTGACGATGAGCGCCGCCCACACCGTGCGGCCGTGCGGGACCGAGAGGTCGCCGAGAGCGAGCGCGACCGCCGTGCAGCCGAGGCACGCGACGAGGATCTCGACGAAGACGAGGCCGACGGCGTCGTAGCGGCGGGCGTACCGCTCGACCATCACGATCTGGAGCGCCTGGGCCGCCGTGCTCGCCAGCACGAGGAGGTCGCCCGTCGCAGAGCTGCTCGGGACGCCCGCGAGAAGCGTCAGGCCGAGGAGCGCCAGCGCGACCGCGAGCCAGAGCTCACGCGTGATCCGGGTGTGGAAGAGCGCGAGCGCGAAGAGCGGCGTCAGCAGGACGTAGAGGCCCGTGATGAAGCCGGTGTTCGTGACGGTCGTCCGTTCGAGCCCCGCCGTCTGCAGGGCGAGGCCCGCCGCGAGGAGGACGCCGAGGATGCTGCCCGCGACGACGCCGTTTCCTCCCAGCCCCCGAATGCGGGGCACGGCGGGGGGCAGCAGGACGGCGCTGCCGATCGCGTACCTGACCGCCAGGAACGCGAACAGCGGATACACCGCGACCGCGTCCTTGACCTGGACGAACGTGACGCCCCAGACGGCCGTCACGGCGATCAAGAGGACCGCCGCCGTCACGCGGCCGCGCGAGCGATCGCCTTCAGCCAGCGGCGGCGGACGAGCGCCGAGAACGGGCCGATCACGAGCCAGTACAGCCGGAACAGCCGGCGGGCGCGCGGCGTCAGCGCATGCACGCGCGTCTCGGTCGTCAGCAGCGAGCCGCCCGCGCGCGGCTCGGCGCGGAAGTCGAACGCGATCTGGAGCGCGCGCGACGAGAGCCCGGCGACGAACTCGGTCTCGTTCCCGCCGAGCGCGCGAAAGGGCGGCGCCGTCGCGAAGTCCCGGATCGACCCGCGCGGCACGCCGAGGCCGCGTAACCGCAGCAGAGTGCGAACGATCGCGTCGGGAGCAGCCGGCGAGGCGAGCGCGACCTCGAGGGCCCGCTCGGGCGCGACCGGGAGCGCCACAGAGTGACGCTCCCACACCTCGTATTCGCGAACGACCGTGTCCAGCAAGGGCACGGCCCGAGAGGCTAAGCCAGCGGAGACTCCTCGGGCGTCTCGCCCCAGTCGCCCTCGTCCCAGCTCACGTCGGCCGGGCGGTCTTCGCCGTCCCCGATCTGCTGCTGCGTGGGATTCGGCTCGTTCTGGCTCGTGCCGCCGTCTTCGCGCTCTTCCTCGACTGCGCCGCCGCCCTGGCCCATCGGATTCGCTCCTCGATGTCGTCCGCTCATGTCCCCTCCTCGGTCCTGTTGGGGCCGTGCTTTCCCGGGCGTGCGTGCGTGAAACGGCTCCTAGACGACGCCCAGGCGCACGCGGTAGCTCAGCGTCCAAGTCACTTCGCCGTCGCCCAGGACGCGCTCGGCCGCCTCCCGTAAGCCCGCGAGGCCGATCGCTTGCTCGCTCAGGCCTTCGTCGAGCAGGCGGCCGACCGGGCCGAGGCTGAGGGCGAGCGCCACGACGCGGTCCGCGTCCGTTCGCTCCTCGCCCGAGACGCCCAGCTCGCGGACGTAGCGGAACAGGCCGCTCTCGCGCATCCGCGGGACGTGGCCCGTCTTCTCGGCCGGCGGGATCGAGAGACGCTCGCGCCGGAACTTGCCGATACGCAGGAGGAAGTACTCGAAAGCGGCGTCGACCTCCCAGTCGACGGAGGGCGGCAGCTCGTAGTCGTAGGCGGCGAACACGCCGCCGGCGCGCAGGATCCTGGCCGCTTCCGCGAAGGTCGGCTGCGGGTCCATCCAGTGCAGCGACTGGGAGTACGTGACGATGTCGACGCTGTCGTCGGCGAGCCCCGTTGCGTCGGAATAGCCGTCGACGTAGCGGACGTTGGAAGTAGGAGTGTTTGCCTCGGCCGCAGCCCGCATCTCGGCGTTCGGCTCCACGCCGACGACCTCGGCGGCGTGCTCCGCCCACGCCCGCGCCGACAGTCCGGTGCCCGAGCCGACGTCGACGACGAGCCTCGGTCGCTCGACGCGGGCAACGCGGCAGAGGAGGTTCAGCAACGCCCCGGGAGGAGAGGGTCGAGCCTGGTGATACGCCGCTCCGAAGCCCTCGACCGCGTAGCTGGACCAGATGTCGTGGCCGGTACTCACGGTGCGAATTGTGACGTGACCGGCCTGGGGATTAGAATGCTCTCCTCCGTTTCGATGAGCCGCAGGATCACGGAGAACCTCGCATGAGTACCGCCACCGTCGCAGAACGTCGTTTCCTTCCGCGCGGCTGGACCGACCTGTTCGTCCAGCTCGGGATCTGGTTCGGCTTCCTCGCCGCGTACCAGGTCGCGCGCGGCATGGCCGACCGCAAGCCGGCCGAGGCGTTCGACAACGGCCTGAAAGTCGTCGACATCGAGCGGCGCGCGAGCGGGCTCTGGGAGCTCTCGCTGCAGAGCTACACGCACAGCAGCGAGTTCCTGACGTGGTGCGTCTCGGCCACCTACTGGCTGTCGCAGTTCACGGTGCTCGGCCTCGCGCTGCTGTTCGTCTACCTGCGACGGAACGAGTCGTTCACGCGCTTCCGCAACACGATCATGCTCGCGAACGTCTTCGGCCTCCTCGGTTACGTGCTGATTCCGACCGCGCCGCCGCGGATGTTCCCGGAGCTCGGGTTCGTCGACACGCTGTCGACCTTCGGCGGGCTCAACCACGGCAGCGGCTTCGTCCAGCTAGCGGCCAACCCGTACGCCGCCATGCCGAGCCTCCACTCGGCGGACGCTCTGATCGTGGGAGTCGTCATGGCGACGATCGTGCGCCGCACCTGGGCGAAGGCCCTGTGGCTCGCCTGGCCCGTCTGGGTCTGGTTCGCGGTCATGGCGACCGGCAACCACTTCTGGCTCGACGTCGTCGCCGGCGTAGCTCTTGCGATCGCGGCCGGCGCGTTCGTGTACCGCGCGCAGCTGCGCGCCGCCTTCGTCAGGCCTTAAGGTCCTCCTGATGGCCCGAAGCGAGGCTCTCGGCCGCGTAAAGGCCGGGTATACGACCGGCGTTCGCCGGATCGCGGCCCGGTCGATGAGCGGGCTCGCACGCTCGCGCGTGACGCCGAACACGCTGACGGCCGGCGGCGTGCTGCTGTGCACCGCCGGCGCGATCGTCGTCTACTTCGAGGACCACAACGAGCTGGCCGCCTTTTGGATCGGGGCCGCCCTCTTCATCGTCGGCTCGATCCTCGACATCCTCGACGGCGCGCTCGCGCGCACGAGCGGGAAGGCGACACCGTTCGGCGCGTTCGTCGACTCGATGACCGACCGCGTCAGCGAAGGCGTGATGCTCGCGTCGATCGCGCTCGTCTTCATGCGCGACGGGAATCAGGTCGCGCTGGCCTTTACTTTCGCGGCGGCGGTCGGCTCGTTCCTCGTCTCCTACGCGCGCGCGAAGGCCGAGATTCTCGGACTACGAGGCGACGTCGGGCTCGGCAGCCGCGCCGAGCGGGTCGTCGTCATCTCCGCGGGCCTGATCCTGGCTCCGTGGGGAGCGCTTCAGTGGGCGATCTACCTGCTGGCCCTGACCGCCTGGCTGACCGTGATCCAGCGCCTCCTGCACGTCCGCCGGCAGCTCGAGCGATAGCGGTAGCGCAAACTTGCTATAGTGCTATCCGTCGATGGCTGATAGCACGACGAAGGCGATCCTCCGGGTGACGCCGAGCCTGAAGCGGCGCGTCGCGTCCGAGGTGGCAAAACGGCGCACGAACATGAACGACTTCGTCGTGGGCGTCCTCGCCGAGCGGTTCGGGGTCCCGTTTCAGCCGTCCGGGCGGCGCAGCCCGATTCCAGGCGCCAGCGGCGACGTCGTCCTCCGCATGCCGACCCTCCTCCGGCAGGCGATCAAGACGTACGCAGCCGAGCGCGACCGGACGATGAACGACGTCATCGTCGAGGCGCTCGAGGACCAGTTCCCCTTCGGAAAGGAAGCGATGGCCACTACGAACGGCAACCGACGGCCCGACGACGGCAAGGTTCGCGTCGCGATCATCGGCGTCGGCAACTGCGCGAGCGCCCTCGTCCAGGGCGTCGAGTACTACCGCAACGCCAGTCCAGACGATTTCGTCCCCGGCCTCATGCATGTCGACGTCGGCGGCTATCACGTCCGCGATATCGAGTTCACCGCCGCGTTCGACGTCACCAAGGACAAGGTCGGCAAGGACCTCGCCGACGCGATCTGGGCGCATCCGAACAACACCGTCAAGTTCGCCGACGTGCCGAAGACCGGGATTCGCGTGGCGCGCGGCATGACCCACGACGGCATCGGCCGGTACGTCGGCGAGATCGTCGAGAAGGCGCCCGGAGAGACGGACGATGTGGCCGGGATCCTCCGCGAAACCGGCACCGACGTCGTCGTCAACTTCCTCCCGGTCGGCTCGGAGGCCGCGACGAAGTGGTACGCGGAGCAGATCCTCGACGCGGGCTGCGCGATGGTGAACTGCATGCCGATCTTCATCGCGCGGGAGGCCTACTGGCAGAAGCGCTTCGAGCAGGCCGGGCTGCCGATCGTCGGCGACGACATCAAGTCGCAGGTCGGCGCAACGATCTCCCACCGGGTGCTGACGACGCTCTACCGCAAGCGCGGCGTCAAGCTCGACCGCACGTTCCAGCTCAACTTCGGCGGTAACGCGGACTTCATG
>DATFQE010000049.1:0-28583 GCA_035264445.1 Gaiellaceae bacterium
GCGGCGGCTCGTGCGAACACGGAGCACCCGCCTCCCGACGGGACCACGTTGGCTCCGACGTGGCAGAGCGCCGTCAGACGCCCGTCGGCCTCGACCGCCTCGAAGCGGCCGAGACCCCGACGCGCGACGTCCTCGAGGAAGACGCGCTCGACCGGATCCTCCGCGCAGAACTCCAGCACGCTCGCGAGCGGGGGGTCCGAGATCGTCGCGGCCATGCGGCCGCAACTCTAGGCAGACGAAATCGTCCCCGCTCGGCGACGGTACTTCGCGGTCTTGATGCGATTTCCGCACACCGACATCGCGCACCAACGACTGTTGCGGTTCTTCGAGCGGTCGTAGAACACCCACCGGCAGATGTGCCGCGGGCAGGCCTTGAGCCGCGGCCACGAGCCGTCGGCCATCGTCGTGTGCACGATGCCCACGATCCGACCCAGCGCACCGTCGACGCCCGGCGCGCCCGGAACCAGCTCTGCACGCCCATCCTCGGCGAACTCGACGGTGAGCCTGCCGCGCCTGGCCGTCTCCTCGAGCGTCGCAAGAGTCGAGCGCTCGACCTGGATCCCGTTGTTGCCGAGCAGCAGCGCGCGCAGGGCCTCCCGGACCCGCAGCGCGCGCTCGAGGTCCGACGGTCCCGGCTTCACGCCGGCCGGCACGCCGATCTCCTCGAGCGCCTCCTCGAGCGCGGCCGGGTCGGTCAGCTCCTCGATCCCGTTCTCGAAGTCGACGGTATTGACGAAGCGCTGCACCTGCCTCAGCGCCCCTGGTGCCGGAGCTCGTCCGCCCGGATCGTTCAACATGAAGACATCCTAGACACCAGCAAAGATCTTACGCTAGTGTTTGGCTCGATGAAGCTCCTGCCCTCCTCCGCGCGGATGCGCCGCCGCCTCGCGATCGCGGGGGCGGTCGCCTTGGCCGGCCTCGGCATCTGGGCGTGGCAGACGGCCGCGCCGCCGCCGAAGAAGGTCGCGGACGCGCCGACCGAGCCCGGCGTTCCGCAGCTCGCGGGCCAGGAACGTCAGGTTCCGCTCCGCCGAGCCGACCGGCGCGAGATCAACCGCGTCCTCGCCGCGTTCATTCCGGCGGCAGTCGAGCGCAAGGACCCGCTGGCCGCCTACCACCTGGCCACCCCGGCGATGCGCGAGTCGGCGACGCTCGCCGAGTGGAAGCGCGGCGACATCCCCGTCTACCCGTATCCCGCGAGCGAGCGGCGCTCCTGGACGTTGAACTTCTCCTATCCCGGTCAGATCAACTTCGACCTCTTCGTCCAGCCGAAGAAGAACGCCGATGTCGGCCCGATCGCCTTCACGGTCGAGATGAGGCGTGGCAAGGGCAGGCACTGGCTCGTCGACTCGTTCTTCCCGACGGCGATGTTCCCGAAGCCGACGAAGAGCAGCGGCGGCGGCCAGCCGCTCGCGCAGCCGGACCTCTCCCCGGCGAACGTGCAGGGCACGAGCCAGACGGGCAAGCAGCGCGTCAGCACGTACTTCTTCTTCGTCCCGGTCGTGCTGCTCGGGCTCGTACTGCTGATGCCGCTCGTCATGTTCGTCCGCGGCAAGCTTCGCGAGGAGCGGGCCGAGCGCATCTACGCGAAGACGCCGCGCGGCACGCTGCCGCCGCTGCCGAAGCCGTACCAGCGGTCCGAGCCTGAGCGCGGCCGCGAGCTCGTCCCTTAGGCTCTCCCGTCATGCCGATCCACCTGCGGGCCGAGCCCGGCGACTACGCGGACGCGTGCCTGCTGCCCGGCGACCCGCTCCGCGCCAAGTACATCGCCGAGACGTACTTCGACAACGCCGCGCAGGTGAACGGCGAGCGCGGGCTGCTCGGCTACACCGGCGAGTACGAGGGCAAGCGCGTCTCCGTCCAGGGCACGGGGATGGGCTGCCCCGGCGCGACGATCGTCTTCGAGGAGCTGATCCAGCTCGGCGTCAAGAAGCTCGTCCGCGTCGGCACGTGCGGCGGCCTCCAGCCGCACCACGCGCTCGGCGACCTGATCGTCGCCCTCAGCGCGGTGGCCGCGGACGCAACCGCAGTCCACCTCGTCGCGAACGAGCCGCACTGCCCCACCGCGAGCTGGTCGCTGATCCACGGCGCCGTCCACGTCGCCAAGGGGATGGACCAGCCGATGCACGTCGGCCCGATCGTCTCCAGCGACCTCTTCTACAACCCCGACGACGGTCAGTACGAGCGCTGGTCCAGCCGCGGGGTGCTCGCGGTCGAGATGGAGGCGGCGGCGCTGTTCACCGTCGGCGCGCTGCGCAAGGTCGAGAGCGGCTGTCTGCTGACGGTCAGCGACATCGTCGTCGAGGGCGAGTTCAAGCGGATCTCCGACGACGAGCTGAAGGCGGCCGTCGACCGGATGACCCGCGTCGCGCTACGCACGGTCACCGCCGATCACTGACCGCTTCTTCCTGGTCAACCCCGCCTCGGACAACGGGGCCACGGGTCGACGCTGGCCGCAGCTCGCCCACCGCGCAGCGGAGCTCGGGCTCGAGGGCGCCACGCTCTTCTCCGAGCGACCGGCGCACTTCGTCGAGCTCGTGGCGCAGGCCGCGGCCGGCGGCGCAGAGCAGGTGGTCGCCGTCGGCGGCGACGGGACGCTGAACGAGGTTGCGAACGGACTGCTTACGCTTGCGGAGGGCGACCGGCCCGAGCTCGCGGTGATCCCCTTCGGAACCGGGATGGACTTCGCGCGCAGCCACGGAATTCCCCGCAAGCTGGATGCGGCGGTCGACGTAGCCCTCGACGGCAAGACGAAGACGATCGACGCCGGGCGCGTCCGCTACAAGGCGTGGGACGGCGGCGAGGCCGAGTCCTTCTTCGCCAACATCGCGAGCGCGGGGATGAGCGGCGCCGTCGCGCGCCAGGCAAACCAGACCTCGAAGGCGCTCGGCGGCCGCGTCAGCTTCTTCGCCGCGCTCGTTCGCGTCTTCGCCGGCTGGCGGAACACCGAGCTCGAGGTCGACGCCGGCGGCGAGAAGCGCGCCGGGAAGCTGACCAACCTGATCGTCGCCAACGGCCGCTACCAGGGTGGCGGGATGCTGATGGCGCCGGAGGCCGAGGTCGACGACGGCCTCTTCGACGTCCTCGTGATCGGCGACATCACGAAGCGGGATTTCGTCCTCAACGTCGGCAAGATCTACCGCGGCACGCATCTCTCGCACCCGAAGATCGAGCTGTTGAAGAGCGCAACGGTGTCCGTCGACGGCGACGTGCCTGTGCCGCTCGAGCTGGACGGCGAGCAGCCGGGGACGACCCCGGCGCGGTTCGACGTCGTTCCGGGCGCCCTGCGCCTGCGCGTGCCGCGCTAGGGCGAGGTCTTCTTCGGCGGCGTCGTGCGCGGCGTCGAGGTAGAGCCACCGGAGGCCTTGGTCGACGTGGTCTTCCGCGCCGTGGTGGAGCGGCGAGCCGTCGTGGCCGTGCCACTGCCTTCGAGGACCTTGACCCGCTTCTCGAGGTCGGCGAGACGCTTCTCCATCTTTTCCAGCCCGCGGATCCGCTTCTGCATCTCGTCGATGCGGTCGCCGAGATTCTGGATCGAGTCGATCAGCCCCTTCGCACCCGGGAGCTCGGTGATCCTGCCGATCACGTTGCCGAGGAAATCCTGCTTGCGCTGCGCCATGTCGCTCCCTTTCGGACGTTTCGCCAGACCTTACCCGGCGAGACGGCTAACCATTCGGGCGGACCGGCGTCCTGAATTTTCACAGGATCCTTACCGTTTCGACTAGCGATCAACCCAAATACGGCCGATGGCGAGGGTAGCCTCGATCTCGATGCAGACAACCCCCAAGAACTCGATGTCGCGACACCGCCACCGCGCGGTGAAGCTGCACGTGCTCGCCCAGCGGCAGGGGATCCCCTACGAGCTCGAGCAGAAGGTCTGCTCGGACTGCAGCCGGGTCCTCGACGAGCGTCCGCTGAAGCGGGCGGCTGCTTAGGCAGCCACGGCTTCCGCCAAGCGCGGAAGAATCTCGCCGGCGCTGCCGTCGAGCTTGAGCGTTGCCTTTCCATCCATCGCGGTCGACCCCTTGTTCACGATGGCCAGCGCACCGCCCGCCCGAAGCGTGTCCAGCGGGAGACCCGCGACCGGGTAGACCTCGAGCGCGGAGCCGACGACCAGCATCAGCGACGTCTCCCCGGCGAGCTGGTAGGCGCGTTCCATCGCGGCCGCCGGGAGCAGCTCGCCGAAGAAGACGACGTCCGGCTTGATCACCGCGCCGCAGTCCTCGCACGCCGGTGCGCCCCGGCCGTCGAGCAGGGTGAGCACGTCGGAGAGCGGGTACGAACGCGCGCAGGCCGGACAGGTGGCTGTGCGGATCGAGCCGTGGACCTCCACGACGTCGCGGCTGCCCGCCCGCTCGTGCAGGAGGTCGATGTTCTGCGTCACCACGGCGGTCACGTGCCCGAGCCGCTCGAGCTCGGCGAGCGCGAGGTGACCGGGGTTCGGCTGGGCGTGGGCGAGCATCGAGAAGCGCGGGGCATAGAACTCCCAGACGCGGGCGGGATCGCGCCTGAACGAGTCGATCGAGCCGTAGTCCATCGGGTCGAACCGGGCCCAGAGGCCGCCGGGCGAGCGGAAGTCCGGGATGCCGCTCTCAGTCGAGATCCCTGCGCCCGTGAGCACGACGGCCGGCCCTCGCTCGCGGAAGAGCTCGGCGAGCCGCTCGACGCTCATAGAGTTCGGACGTTGGACGGCTTCGGCTTCAGCACGAACGTAACCGTACGGTTCTCCGAGACGGACGCGCAGGCGGTCGCGCACCACGCGAACTACCTCGTCTGGTTCGAGATCGCGCGCATCGACTACCTCGCGCGCTTCGAGGGCGGCTACCCGGCGCTGCTCGAGGCGGGCGTGGACGCGACGACGGTCGAGGCGAGCGTGCGCTACCGGGCTCCCGCGCGGTTCGGCGACGTGCTCCAGATCGGCGCTCGCTGCCTCGAC
Source organism: Gaiellaceae bacterium (assembly GCA_035264445.1). Classification (GTDB taxonomy): domain Bacteria; phylum Actinomycetota; class Thermoleophilia; order Gaiellales; family Gaiellaceae; genus DATFQE01. Next base: position 4,937 of record DATFQE010000049.1, read on the forward strand.
GTCCGCGGAGCTCGATTCCGCTTCGAGTACGCCGTCCGGCGCGAGGGCGCACTGCTTGCCGACGGGTGGACGGCGCACGCCTGCGTCGATGCGGCGACGCTCAGGCCGACCCGCGTCCCCGCCTTTCTCGTCGACGCGATCGCGGCGGCCGAGGACTAGCCGGGCCCGCCGGGCGGCGGCGGGGGCGCCTTGCCGGTGGTCGTCGGCGGCGGCGGCGGCTCTTTACCGGTCGTAGTCGGCGGCGGAGGCGGCTCCTCGTCGGTCGTCGTCGGCGGCGGAGGAGGAGGCGGCTTCGGCTTCGGCTTGGTGCCGACCACCACGACGCGCGGCTCGGCGACGTAGTACGACGACCATGTCGTGTCGAAGAGCAGCTTGCCCGAGGCCGAGTACACGCGCCGCCGAACGCTGGTCGTGCGCGCCGGCTCGCCGTAGTCCTGAAGCGAGGTCTCGCCGACATACAGATCCGGGTCGGGCACGCGCTTGATCGACGGCTGCGCGGTCACGCGGAGCGGCGCCGTCTCGGTCTCGACGCGCCGGTTGACCGGCGTCCCGTACAGCGCCACCGTCAGCGACGACGAGCCGACGAACGTTCGGATCAGCAGCCAGTGGCCGGTGTCGTTGACGAACTTCAGGTCGAGGTCGGGATAGTTGACAGTGGCGTCGCGGCCGGTTGGGTAATGGCTGATGTAGAGCGAGTGGTTCGTGCGGGCCGTGATCGGTAGGCCTGCGTCGAACGCCGCGTTGAACACGGTGGTCGACACCTGGCAGACGCCGCCGCCCAGCCCGGTCTGCAGCTCGCCGTTGATGATCACCGGCGCCTCGCGAAAGCCCTTCGCTGCGGTGCGATCGCCGGTCGTCTTGTTGAACGAGAACTCGGCGCCCGGCGCGATCACGTGGTTGTCGACGAGGTCCGCCACGAGGCGGACGTTGTGGAGCCTGTTCGCCTCACCGCCGTAGGTCGTGGTGTAGCTCGCGACGAGCTTCTTGATCCCCATCCGCTTGGCCTCCGCAGCGGTCCGCGCCGCAGGCGTGCGTGAGACGCGCAGGCGGGCGACGCGCCCGCTGCGCTGGGAAGCGGCTGCGAGAATCGCCCGCGCGGCGGCGGGCACGTCGAGCTCGACGCCGTCGCGCTCGGGTGCGATGCCGACGTCGATCCCGTTCGAGGAGATCAGGAAGTCGGCGTTCTTCGCAGGGTGGTTGACGCGTCGCTCGAGCGAGGCGAACCAGCGGTCGGCGCGAGGGCCGCCGATCGAGAGCTGCCGCTGACCGCCGTCCGGAAGGTCGAGCAGGCCGGCGAGCCGCCAGCGCGGGAGCTTCCACCGGGTCTCACCGAGCGTCAGCGTGACGGGCGCGGACAGGACGGTGCGCGCGCGAGCGGCGACCGGCTGCAGCGCGGTCGCCGTCACTGACGGCCGCTCGACGCGGACCGGAAGCGAGACGGGGAGCCGCTCGAAGCCGGCGAGCGCCGGGACGATGGTTGCGGCCGCGGCCTCGCGATCGAGCTTTCGTCCGGGACGGCCGGGCGAGATTTCCGGACTCAACCCACGGAGGCGGATAGCCGCCTCCCGATCCTGCCGGTCGATCTCGCGCGCGAACTTGCCGACGACGAAGTCGAGCGCCGGCTCGTAGACCTCGATGGGCGGATGGATGTCCGTTCCGAAGACGCGCACGCCGATCCGGCGCAGCCCGCGAAAGGGCCCGAAGCCGCCCCCCTGGCGGCGCGCCGCCTCCACGCCGGCCCCCCAGTCGACCTCGACCCCGAGCGCGCTGGGGCGGATCTTCCAGCTGCGCCCGGCGGCGCGGAACTCCACCGGCACGTGACGTAAGCGGTCGGCGCGGCGCTCGAGCCGCGTCCGCGCCTCGGCCGCGTCGAGCCCACTCACGGGCACGCCTGCGACCCGGGCGCCGGCCGGCAGCTTCGCGGTCGAGCCCGCGAAGGCGAACCCGAGGAGAACGCCGGCGCCGACGAGCACTGTCGCGACGAGCAGGGACCACTGCCAGACGAGGCGGCTCCGCGGGCTACGCCTCCGCGACCGCAGGGGACGGTGGGCGGGACGCGAGCTCACGTGCTCGGGACTCTACCGACCGTCGCGGCGACCCTATTCGAGCCAGTAAATACCCCGATTGTCATACGTAATCTCGATCCGGCGGCCGTCCGGGTCGCGCACGTAAAAGCCCTTCGACCACGGCGAGTGGGCGACGGGCTCGCGGACGACCGCGTCCATGGTTCGTGCGCGCTCGAGCGTCTCGTCGAAGCCCGGGGCGTCGACGTCGAAAGCGATCTCGTCCGGGTCCTCGGAGAGCGGGTTCGCCTTCGACTCGAAGAAGACGAGCAGCGTCGAGCCTGCGCGCAGGGGCTCGCGCGAGCCGTCCAGCGCCTCGGCGCCCAGGAGCTCGGCGTAGAACGCGCGCAGGCGCGCCGGATCGGGCGTGCGGAACGCGATTTGGTTGACGCCGAGGACGCCCATTTTGCGCAACGCTACGCGTCCCAGTTAGACGCGACGATGAGCGCGTGCAGCTCCGTGAGCGCGTCACCGCTGAGACGCAGCGGAGCCCAGCTCTCGCCACGGTCCGCCGTCGCGTAGATCCTCCCGTTCGCCAGCCCCGCGAAGAGCCTGTCGCCGTCGTGTGCGAGCGCGTACGGCATGGCGTCGAGCGGCTCCGGGAGGCCGCCGCCCAGCGGCCGCCACGGGCCTTCTGCTTCCCAGCGGTAGATGCGCGCCTGCGGATCGCGGCCGCCGTGCGCGGCGAAGGGCCCGGTGCTCGCGCTCACGAACCAGCGCTGCGCGTCGCCAGGGTCAGGGGCGACCGCCCAGGTGTAGTGCCGGTCGCGGCCGTCGTCGACCGGGTGCCAGGTCTCCCCGCGATCGACGCTCCACGCCGAGCCACCGCCTCCGGCCTCGTACGCGCGAGCGGACTCGACGGGATGCCACGCGAGCGAGTGGACGTCGCGTTGGGCTCCCGGCCGATGGTCCTGCCACGACTCCCCGCCGTCGAGCGAGCGCATGAGGCCGCCGAGCTCGATCCCGACGAGCAACAGCTCGGCCTCGTGCGGGCTCGGCGCGATCCAGCGCACGTGCGAGGTCCACGGCCGCGGCGGGAAGCTCCACGTCGGCTGCGACGGGAGCTCTAGCAGCGTCGTCAGCTCGCGCCAGGAGTCACCGCCGTCGCCGCTGACGAAGAGAGCGCTCGGCTCGCAGCCTGCATAGACGCGGCCATCCGCGGCAGAGACCGCGAGCGAGAACACGCCCGGTCTCGGAAGCGCGACGTCCTCCCACGTGCGTCCCCCGTCACGCGAGCGCCGGACGCCGTGCTGGCGGAGCCCCGCGAACACCGTGTCCGGCCGTGCGGGGTCGACTGCTAGGCACTGCGCGCCGCTTCCCTCGAGCGAGACGTCGACCTCCCAGCCGTCGGGTCGCTCGTCGAGCCGCGCGATCGCGTCGCCGGTCGCGGCGTAGAGCCTCAAAACGTGAACAGGTCGATCCCGCCCGTAACGGGGATCTCGGCGCCGGTGACGTAGCTCGCGAAGTCGGAGCAAAGGAACGCGATCACGTGCGCGATCTCCTCGGGCTCGCCCGGCCGCCGCATCGCCGTCCGCTTGACCATCCGCTCGTTCATGTCCGCATTGCCGAACGAGAACGCCTCGGTGCCGATGATCCCGGGGACGATCGCGTTCGCCGTGATCCCGTGCCGCGCGCCCTCGAGGGCCAGCGTCTTCGTCAGCCCGATCAGGCCGGCCTTCGTCGTCGAGTAGCTCGCCTGCCCGAACCCGCCAAGCGTCCCCGCGACCGAGGCCATGTTGACGATCCTCCCCCAGCCCTTCTCCCGCATTCCCGGCCAGACGGCCTGCGAGCAGTTGAACGCCCCGGTCAGGTTGACGCGGAGGTCTCGCTCCCAGAGCTCCGGCGACTGCTGGTGGAACTGCGCTACGTGGTCGAGCGTGCCGGCGTTGTTGACGAGGATGTCCGCCGGCCCGAGCTCGTCGGCGACCATCGCGACCGCCTCGTCGACCTGCGCGCGGTCTGTGACGTCGCACTTGACCGCGAGCGCGCGGCGGCCGAGGCCGCGCATTTCCTCGACTGTCGACTCGGTGTAGACCAGTCCCTGCGCACGGGCGGCCTGCGCCAGGACGCCGTAGCGCTCGGCGTCGGCGCCCTCGTCGGATTCGACCTGGATGTCGGCGATCGCGACGTCGGCGCCCGCCCGCGCAAGGGCCAGCGCGTCGGCCCTGCCCAGCCCCCGCGACCCGCCTGTGACGAGGGCGACCCGCCCCGTCAGGTCTAGCTCAATCGCCACTCGGCATGAATATCTCACGCGCGATGACCAGCCGCTGGATCTGCGAGGTGCCCTCGTAGATCTGAAAGAGCTTGGCGTCGCGCATGAGCTTCTCGACCGGGTACTCCTTGATGTAGCCGTAGCCGCCGAAGATCTGGACCGCGTCGGTCGTGACCTTCATGGCCGTATCAGCGCTGAAGCGCTTGGCGAACGACGAGTAGAGCGTGGCCTTCCGGCCGTAGCCGTTGTCGAGCATCCAGGCCGCCTGCCAGGTGAGCAGGCGGGCCGCCTCGATCTCGGTGGCCATGTCCGCGATGAGGAAGTTGACGCCCTGGTGCATCGCGATCGGGACGTCGAAGGTGACCCGCTCCTTGGCGTACTCGACCGTGTAGTCGTATGCCGCCTGGGCGACGCCGACGGCGCCCGTCGCCGTCCCCGGGCGGGTGAAGTCGAGCGTCTGCATCGCGATCTTGAAGCCCTCGCCCTCTTCGCCGAGCCGGTTCGCGGCGGGGACGACGACATCCGTGAGCGCGAACGCGGACGTGTCCGTCGAGCGCTGCCCCATCTTGTCCAGGTGCTTCTCGACCGTGACTCCCGGCGCGTCCATCGGGACGATGAACGCAGACAGCCCGCGGTGGCCCTTGTCCGGTTCGGTCTTGGCGAACACGACCGTCCAGGCTGCGTGCCCGGCGTTCGAGATGAAGGTCTTGGAGCCGTTGAGGACGTACTCGTCGCCACGGCGGTCGGCCTTCGTCTTGATGCGCGCGACGTCGGAGCCGGCATCCGGCTCGCTCAGCCCGAACGAGCAGAGGATCGGCTCCGCGAGGAGGGGGACGAGCCACTCGCGCTTCTGCTCGTCGTTGCCTGCGAGGAACACGGGGCCGGCGCCGAGCGTGTTGGCCGTCAACGACACGGCCATCCCCGCGCAACCCCAGGAGAACTCCTCGCCGATCAGGATCCCGTCGAAGGTCGAGAGCCCGAGCCCGCCGTACTCCTGCGGCACGTGCACGTTCAGGAGGCCCAGCTCGTGCGCCTTCGCGATGACGTCGGCCGGGTGGGTCTGGTGCTCGTCGTACTCGGCGGCCTTCGGCCGGATCTCCTTCTCGGCGAACTCGCGCGCGAGCGCACGCAACTCCTTCTGCTCGTCCGTGAGCGCGAACGAGACCCCCGTCGCCGTCGTCTCCATAGTCGCCACCGGCAGTCGCTCCTCGTTGATTGACTCGTCAGTCAACAAGCGTACCAGGGGTTGAAACCGGGGTTTTCGCGCGATTTGATTGGTCCGTGGAGACGGTCGCGGCTCCTCCGGCCGAGCGGCGCTCGAACGCCTGGGCGTTGCTTCCGTTCAGCGTGCTCGCCGTGGTCGCGCTGACGATCGGGATCGTGGCGCGGACGCAGGTGACACCCGACGGCAATGCCCAGGGCACCTACATCGAGCTGCTGTTCACCAGCACGATCCACATGAAGGCGTGGCTTGCGACGGCAGTCGCGCTGCTCGCGTGCGCGCAACTGGTCACGGCTGCGTGGATCTTCCGGAAGCTCCCGTTCGACAAGCCGCCCTGGGTCAACCCCGTGCACCGGTGGACGGGCCGGCTCGCCTTCTTCGTCTCGCTGCCGGTCGCCTACCACTGCATCTTCCGGCTCGGGTTCCAGGGCGACGACGGACGCGTGGTCGTGCACTCGCTCGCCGGGTGCGCGTTCTACGGCGCCTTCGTCGCGAAGGTGCTGATCGTGAGAATGAAGCGCTATCCGGTCTGGGTGATCCCGACGGCGGGTGGGCTGCTCTTCACTGCGCTGATCACCATCTGGTACACCAGCGCCCTCTGGTTCTTCACGACGATCGACTCAGGATTCTGAGTCTTCGTCGTCGAACGTGACGACGAGCCGCGCGATACGACCGTCGCGCTCGGTCAGCCGCATCTCCCCCGCCCGCCTTTCCGGGTCAGCCGCCCACGCATAGTCGGCGATCGTCTCGTCACCGACCTGCCCCGACTCGAGGATCCGGACCTCGTCGTCGGGCGGCTGCTCGCGATACGCCCGCGTAATCTGATCGCGACCCTCGAACGGGCCCGCGGGAACGCCTTCAAAGCGAAGCTCCGCGTCCTCGGTGAAGTGGTCCACCATCGCCTCCCAGTCGCCGGTGCGGACGGCCTGGTTGAAGCGGTCGACGTGCTGGTTCAGCAGCTGGATGGTCATGACCGCAAGTATTGCGACCGGAAGCGCAGGACGCGCCGAGCGGCGCCGTCGAGCTCGCCCCGGCGCGCAAGCGGCAGCAGCTGCCGGATCGCGCTCCGGGCGCTGTCCGGGCTCGTGAAGAGGAGCATGTCGGCGCCCGCGCGGATCGCCCGCGTCGGCCAGTAGCGCGGCTTGTCCCCGACGATGTCGAGCGAGTCGGTCATGGCGACGCCGTCGAACCCGAGCGAGCGGAGGAGCCGGTAGGTCGCAGGCTCGAGGGAGGCGCGGAACGGCCCAAGCGTCCGGTAGAAGGCATGACTCGTCATCACGCAGGGCACGCCGGCCTCGACCGCGCCGCGGAACGCGCGTAGCTCGCTCGGACGCACGACTGCCGAAACGTGCGGCTTCCGGTCGGTCGAGATCGCGGCCGAGCCGAGGCCGGGGAAGTGCTTCGCGCAGGCGCCGGCCCGGGCTCGAGCCAGGCCGCCCGCAAAGGCATGAGCGAACTCCGGCGACTCGAAATGACGGCTGCCGAGCGGCCCGTCGCGGAGATCGACGACCGGCGCGAGGTCGACGTTCACACCGGCCCGTCGGAGCGCACGCCCGGTCAGGTAGCCCTGTTCGGCAGCGTCCTTCTCACTGTCGTAAGCGCGCGGCGAGCGCACCGGCGGCAGACTCGGGAAGGCGCGAACGTCGCCTCCCTCCTGGTCGACGAAAACGAGCGTGCCGCGCGGGCGCGGCGCGTCGCGGTCCCAGCGGCGGACGATGACGCCGCCAACTCCCGGAGGCGCCGGCAAACCGGAAACGACGACGATCGCCGCCTTCTCCTGCGGGGTCATCTGCTTCACCGCGACGGCCTCGGGCGAAAAGAGGCCGATGAGCACGGAGACGAAAGCGGCGATTGGCGCCAAGCCGCGCGTACACTAGCCCGCGGCCATGGACTTCGATCTGACGCCGGAACAACGCCTGATCCAGGACACGGTTCGCAACTTCGTGAACGAGCGCGTCCTGCCGAACGCGATCGAGAACGACATCAACCACCACCTCGACCTCGGGATCATCGAGGGTATGGCCGAGCTCGGCCTGCTCGGGATCGCGATCCCTGAGGAGTACGGCGGGGCCGGCCTCGACTTCGTCGCCGAGGCGCTCGCCTGTGAAGAGATCGAGCGCGGCGAGGCGGCGTTCCGGACGCTGATCTCCGTTCACGTCGGTCTCAACTCGCTCTCGCTGCTGAAGTACGCCGGCGAGGAGCAGAAGCAGCGCTACCTCGTCCCGCAGGCGCGCGGGGAAAAGCTCGCCTGCTTCGGGCTCACGGAGCCGGCGGCCGGTTCCGACGTCGCGGCGATGCGCAGCACCGCGCGGCGCGAGGGCGACGTCTACGTCCTCAACGGCCAGAAGAACTGGATCTCCTACGCCTCCGTCGCCGACCACCAGCTCGTCTTCGCCAAGACCGACGCCTCGGCGAAGCACAAGGGCATCTCGGCCTTCATCGTCGAACGGGAGTGGCCCGGAGTCTCGAGCCGCGACACCGAGCACAAGCTCGGGATCTGGGCCGGCTCGACCGGCGAGCTCTTCTTCGAAAACGTCGAGGTGCCGGCCGCGAACCTGGTCGGCGACGAGGGCCAGGGGTTCGAGATCGCGATGTACGGGCTCGACCAGGGTCGCTTCACGGTGGCCGCCGGCGCCTGCGGGGTCGTCCGCGCCTGCCTCGAGCGGTCGGTGGAGTACGCGCGCGAGCGCGAGACGTTCGGGCAGCCGATCGGCAAGTACCAGTTCGTACAGGACATGATCGCCGAGATGGTGCTCGGCTACGAGACCTCGAAGCTGCTCGTGATGCAGGCGGCGTGGCTGAAGAACCAGGGCGTCCGGAACACGCGGGAGACCGGCCTGGCCAAGTGGCACGCGACCGAGTCGGCGTTCCGCGCCGCCCACCTGGCGATCCAGGTGCACGGCGCCTACGGCTACTCGGCCGAGTACGGGATCGAGCGGTACTTCCGCAACGCTCGCGCCCCGATCATCTACGAGGGCACGACGCAGATCCACAAGATGCTGCAGGCCGAGCACGCGCTCGGCTACCGGAATCTCAACGGCCGCGAGGGCGAGATCTCGCCGCTCGCCGCCTGGGGTCCGGTGCTCGCTTCGCGCTAGCTCTCGCCGCCAGGAACAGCTTCGAAGATCGTCGGCCGGGCGGTCAGCCGGCGTCGTCGACGGTGAAGCTGAACATCATCCCGCTCTCGTGGTGTTCGGCGATGTGGCAGTGCGCCATCCAGGTTCCGGGATTCGTCACGTCGAGGAGGATGTCCACTGTTTCCCCGGTTCGCACGAGCACGGTGTCCTTCCAGACCAAGTTGGCCTCGTCGACCCCGTCGCGAGAGAGGATCACGAAGCGTCCCGCTCCGTGAACGTGGAACGGGTGGGGCATCGGATGGTCGGAATCCATCTCGTTGACCAGGCGAATCTTCACCTGATCGCCGACGCGAAAGCGCCAGTCGATTCCAGCGTTCTCCGCCCCCGTCTCGCGGTCGACGAGCTTCCAACGGGTGTTCGCGGGCGTCGTCATGCGGTTCACCTCGACCATGTCGTCTTCCCACTCGATGCCCTGGGCGGCCTCATGAGCATGTGCGTGCTCGTGGCGAGCGTGCTCGGAATGGCCGTGGCTGTGACCTTCGTGTCCGCCATGTCCGCCATGTCCGCGATGTCCGTGCTGGGCGTGATCGCTCGGCCCGGCGAGCTGGGCCGGCACGAGCTTCATCCCGCACTTCGGGCAGCGGTCGGCCGAGTCGCTGACCACCTCGGGATGCATCGGGCAGACGAACGTCGTCTCAGCCGGAGCGGCGGTCGCCAGGAGCTTCATCCCGCATTTGGGACACTTGCCCGGCTCGGCGCTGACGACGTCTGGATGCATCGGGCACGCGTAGACGACGGCGGTTCCTTCGGGAGCGCGCATCTCCATCTCCGCGACGAACGCCAGCGTCTTGTCCGGCGGAGCGGCGAAGTGCTGAGCGAGCCGCTCGCGCTCGGTTGTCATATCCGCGTTCGTCCGCAGCGACTCGAACTGATCGGTGAGCTCGGGCTCGGCCGACTCCTCGCTCACGGTGATGCCCGCTAGTCGATAGGCGCGATCCGGAGTGCTGTGCTCCAGAGCGAACCCGCCCGCCTCGGGAAAGTGGGCGTCGACGACGACGCGTTCGGAGGGAGCGAGCAGCACTTCGTCGACGAGCTCCTCGCGCTCGTAGTGGCCGCTGTCGGCCCCGACGAGCTTCATGCGTGCGCCCGGCAGTGTCACGTTGAAGACCCGCGTGTTGGCGGTGTTTGTCAGGTAGAGGCGTACGACCTCGCCTCGCTTCGCGCTCAGCGAGAGATCTGTCTCGCCGCCCACGAGCATGACGTTGCCGAATCGGCCCATCGCGACGTGCGTCGTCTCGGCATCGCTGAACGGAGCGACCTTTCCATCCTCGATCAGGATGTCGTCGAGCGTGAGCAGCAGCTCGCGGTTCGCGGGCGGCCAGTAGTCAGGCTCTTCCGGGACGACGAGGATGTTGCCGTAGAGGCCCATCTCCTGGCCGTAGTCCTCCCGGATGTGCGGGTGGTACCAGTACGCGCCGGGATCGGGAACGGTGATCTCGTACGTGAACGTCTCTCCTACCGGGATCGGTGCCTGGGTGTCGTGCGTTCCGTCGAAGCGGTTTTCGAGTCGCAGGCCGTGCCAATGCACGGTCGCGTCGAGGTCGCCGCGGTTCGTCACGCGGATGGTCACCGTCGAGCCTTGCGGGATCTGGAGGGTCGGGCCGGGGATCGAGCCGTTGTACGCGAGCATCCGCACGATCGAAGCGCCGATTCGCTTGGCGACCGGAGTGATCTCGAACTCGAACTCTGCGCCGTCGTCGAGCTCGACAACCTCCGCGCGAGTCGCTTCAGGTAAGCCCTTCGTCTCCGTCGGCAGCTGTAGCGGGGCCGTCGCGGTATGTTCGTGATGATCGCGCATGGTCAAACCCTTTCTCTCTCCTTGGTCGCTGCGGGCTCCAACGGTCGTCTCGGGAGCGCGGCAATCTGGTCGGCGATGAATTCGGCGTCGTCTTTGACCCATCCGATCAGCGCGGAGCCGCGGGTGTGTTGCCACGTCAACCCAACGAAGTAGAGACCCGGGACCTCGGTGACACCGCGGCGGTGGCGGAGACGCCGGTCTTCACCCAAGACGGGAAGATCGATCCACGAGTAGTCCGGGCGGTACCCGGTCGCCCAGAGGACGGCGTCGACCTCGAGCTCGCTTTCGTCCTCAAACCGGACGGTGCGGTCGTTCGCGTCGACGACACGCGGTTTCAGCTCGACGCCGTGGCCGCGCTGGAGCGCGCGCGGGCTCGACCCGATCAGCGTCTCGCGCGTGCTCAGCCGCCGCCCCAGCCGTGACTCGACGGTCGTGTTGAACAGGCGCGACTTCGTCAGCCACCAGAAGAGATCGCGGCCGAGGAGGCGTTGCGGAAGCGGCGTCTGGCGCGAACCGACCGCGAGGGCAATCTCATGCGTCGCGGAAAGCTCTTTCGCAATCTGAAAACCCGTGTTGCCGCCGCCTACGACGAGCACCGTTCCCGCGGGAATGTCCGCCGGGTTGCGATAACCGGTGGCGTGCGTCTGAAAGACATCCGGCGCGAGCTTCTCGGCGACCTCGGGGACGTACGGCGACTGGAACGGACCAGTTGCAACGACGACCTGGTCAGCCGTGATCGTCCGGCCGTTGACCTCGAGCACGAACCGTTCGTCGGCTGCGGTGAGGCTTCGGACTCTCGTGCGCTCGTCGATCGGCAGGTCGAACCGCTCGGAGTACTCCTCGAGGTATGCGATCACTTCGTCTCGCGTCGGATAGCCGTCCGGGTCGCCGGGGAACGGAAGGCCCGGAAGACTGCTGTAGCGCCGCGGCGTGAACAACGTGAGCGACTCCCACCGGTCGCGCCAGGCGGACGCGATGGAGTCCGCTTCGACAATCAGGAAACGATTTCCGCGTCGGTTCAAGAAGTAGCCGATTGCCAAGCCGGCCTGGCCCGCGCCCACCACGACGACGTCGAATCTGGAGTCGGCGTCGCGATCAGGGGATGTTGGCTCCAGGGACTTCATCGCATTTGGCTAGCGGTTTCTCTGCTTCCAGCGGTGGAGCGTCTTCGACTTGCCGAGACTCTTCGGCTCCGCGGGCACCGGCGACGGGTCGTGCTCGTTTAGCCAGCGGGCGGCCTCGTCCTCGGGATCTAGCCCAAGCTTTCGCTCGCGCTCGCCGAGCTTCTCGGCGCCGCGGGGGCTGATCCGCGCGCGTCGGCTCAAACCGGCGGCGGCTCGTAGGGATCCGCCGGCAGGGGCGGCGCGCTGATGTCGTCCGCCTTCCGCTCCTGCGGCTTGATCTCGCCGGCCTTGATCTGCTCGGCCCAGTGGCAGGCGACGAAGTGGCCCGTCTGGAGCCGGCGGAGCGGCGGCGCGTCGGTCGTGCAGCGCGTCGGCTGGATGTAGGGGCACCGCGTATGGAAGCGGCAGGCCGGCGGCGGATTCGCCGGGCTCGGCAGGTCGCCCGCGAGGAGGATCGTCTCGCGCTGCCGTTCGACCTCGGGATCGGGGATCGGCACCGCCGACAGGAGCGAGATCGTGTACGGATGGAGCGGCGAGTCGTAGAGCTCGTCGGCGGGCGAGACCTCGACGATCGAGCCGAGGTACATGACCGCGATCCGATCGGAAATGTGCCGCACCACGGCGAGGTCGTGTGCGATGAAGAGGTACGTGAGTTCGAACTCGGACTGCAGGTTCTCGAGCAGGTTGATGATCTGCGCCTGGATCGAGACGTCGAGCGCCGAGACCGGCTCGTCGGCGACGATGAAGTCCGGGTTGACCGCGAGTGCTCGCGCAATGCCGATCCGCTGGCGCTGCCCGCCCGAGAACTCGTGGGCGTAGCGGGTGGCGGCGTCGGCGGGAAGGCCGACGATCTCGAGCAGCTCGCGAACGCGCCGGTTCGCCGTCCTGCCGGAGGCGAGACCGTGGACGCGCAACGGCTCGCCGACCATCCGTCCGACGCTGTGGCGCGGATTGAGCGAGGCGAACGGATCCTGGAAGACCATCTGCATCCGCCGCCGGAGGGGCCGCAGGTCGCTCTCACCGAGGTTCGTGATGTCCTGGCCGTCGAAGCGGATCGTTCCTGCGGTCGGCTGGTAGAGGCGGATGATCGCCCGACCGACCGTCGACTTCCCGCACCCCGACTCGCCGACCAGACCGAGCGTCTCGCCGCGCTCGATCGTGAGCGTAACGTCGTCGACCGCGCGGACGTCGCCGATATGGCGGTCGAGGACGAGGCCGCTCTTGATCGGGAAGTAGACCTTGACGTTCTCGAGCTCGACGAGGCCGCGGCCGTTCGACCCGGCGTTGGGCGCGCCCGTCGGCTCCGAAGCCGCGGATTCCTCCGCATCGGTAGCGGCGGCCTCCTCGGTCTCGGGCCCGGCCGCAGCGCCGCCGTCGCGCTCTTGGCGCGGCTCTGTCACAGACGCGTGACCTCCTCAGGGTTACACTCGCAGCGGGTGGCGGGTGGAACCCGAGCTCCCCACCCAGGGTGGGGACCCGGGCGGGTCGCGGGACATCCCTCGGTCACGCGACCACCGCCTGCCTCGTCTTCTGCCACTCGTCCTCGGGCACGGGGTTGAAGCAGGCCACGAGGTGGCCCGGCTCGACCTCGACGAGCGGCGGCACCTGGCGCCGCGACTCGTCGACCTCGTAGCGGCACCTCGGCTGGAACGGGCACGCCTGTGGGGGCGACAGCATGTTTCGCGGGACGCCCTCGATCGGCTGCAGCCGCGCTCGCCGCGCCGCATCCAGGCGCGGGACGCTCTGGAGCAGCCCCAGCGTGTACGGGTTCCGCGGTCGTGCGAACACCTGCGCAGCCGTGCCGGTCTCCATGAACATTCCTGCGTACATCACGTTCACCCGCTCGCACATGCCGGCGACGACGCCCAGGTCGTGCGTGATCATGATCAGCGCCGTGTCCCGCTCCTTCACGAGCTGGCGCAGCAGGTCCAGGATCTGAGCCTGGATCGTCACGTCCAGCGCCGTCGTCGGCTCGTCCGCGATCAGGAGCTTCGGCTGGCACGCCAACGCCATGGCGATCATCGCCCGCTGCCGCATCCCCCCCGAGAACTGGTGCGGATAGTCCTTGAGCCGCATCTTCGCGCTCGGGATCCCGACGTCGTCGAGCAACTCGGCTGTGCGCGCCTCCGCCTCTCCCTTGTCCATGCCGAAGTGCGTCTCGAGTGCCTCGCGGATCTGCCGCCCGATCGTGAGCACGGGATTCAGCGACGTCATCGGGTCCTGGAAGATCATCGCGATCTCCCGCCCGCGGACGCCGCGGAGCTCCGAGTCCGAGAGCTTGAGCAGATCACGGCCGCCGAAGATCACGCTGCCGCTGGCAACGCGGCCGGCGCGCGCGAGCAGGCCGAGAATCGCGAGCGACGTCACGCTCTTCCCGCAGCCCGACTCGCCGACGATCCCGAGCGTCTCCCCGGGCGCGATGTCGAACGAGATCCCGTTGACCGCATAGATCGTCCCGCGCGACGTCCAGAACTCGACGCGCAGGTCCTCGAGAGAGAGCAGCGGCTCAGGCACGGCCTCTGAACTTCGGATCGAGCGCTTCACGGAGGCCGTCGCCGACGAGGTTGAAGCCGAGAACCGAGATCACGATCGCGATCCCGGGGATCAGGGCCAAGTGCGGCGCGGTCTGGAGGTATCGAGTCGTGTCCGTCAGCATCGTTCCCCACTCGGGCGTAGCGGGATCTTGAGGCCCCAGGCCGAGAAAGCCAAGCCCGGCCACGTCGATGATCGCGGTCGCCAGTGCGAGCGTCGCCTGCACGATCACCGGTGACATCGCATTCGGCAGGATGTGCGACCCCAGGATCGCCGGTTTGGAGACTCCCACCGCCCGCGCTGCAGTCACGTAGTCGTTCTCCCGGGCCGCGAGGACGGAGCCTCGCATCAGCCGGGCAAAGATCGGTATCTGCGTCACCCCCACCGCGACCATGATCTGCGTGATCCCCGGCCCGAGCATCGCGACGATCCCGATCGCCAGCAACAGGCCGGGAATCGACAGCATGATGTCCATCAGGCGCATCAGCACCGAGTCGGTGATGCCGCCGAAGTAGCCCGCGATCGCCCCCAGCACAAGCCCGATCGACAGGCCCACGGCGACCGAGACGACGCCGATGAGCAGCGAGTAGCGCGCCCCGTAGACGACCCTCGAGAATTCGTCACGCCCCTGCTGGTCGATCCCGAACCAGTGCTCGGCCGACGGCCCCGGGCAGCATGACCCTTCGAGCCGCGAGAGGTCGCCCGTTCGCGGGTCCTCGGGCGCGATTATCGGCGCGAAGACGGCGACGAACACGAACAGGCCGATCAAGGCGAAGCCGACCATCGCGCTCGGGTTGTGCCGGAGCCGGTGCCAGGCGTCGCGCCACAGGCCGGCCGGCGCCTCGAACTGGACTTCTCTGGCTTCGGCTTCGGCGACGGACATCTACGAGACGCGGATGCGGGGATTGATCAACGCGTACGAGAGGTCGACGAGCAGGTTGACCAGCACGAAAACGAGCGAGACGAACAGGATCCCGCCCTGCAGCACGGGGTAGTTGCGGTTGTCGATCGCCTCGACGAGCCAGGTTCCCATCCCCGGCCAGGCGAAGACCGTCTCGGTCAGCACGGCGCCCGACAACAGCAAGCCCGTCTGGAGCCCGATGATGGTTGCGATCGGAAGCAGCGCGTTCCGGAAGATGTGGCGGGTGTCGACGGTGCGCGGCGGCAGTCCCTTCGCCCGAGCCGTACGCACGTAGTCCTCGTTCTGGACGTCGAGGGTCGCCGCGCGCGTGATCCGGGCGACGATCGCGAGCGGAATCGAGCCGAGCGCGATCGCGGGAAGGATCAAATGCTTGATCACGTCCCAGAGCGCCTCGGGGTCGCCGGCGATGATCGCGTCGAGGACGTAGAAGTTGGTCGGGTGCTCGAGGTCGATCAGGACCGAGATCCGGCCGACTGTGGGTAACAGGCCGAGCTGGATCGCGAAGATGTACTTCAGGAGAATCGCGAGGAAGAAGATCGGCATCGAGACGCCGAGCAGCGACACGACGAGGCTCGCCTGGTCGACCGGGCCGCCGTAGCGTTTCGCGGCCACGTAGCCCAGCGGAACACCGAGCACCATCGCAAAGAGCATCGCGGCGACCGCGAGCTCGATCGTCGCCGGGAAGCGTTCCTTCAGCTCCTCCGAGACCGGTCGGCGTGTGTTGATGCTCGTCCCGAGGTCTCGGTCGACCACGGTCGTCTTCAAGTAGCGCCAGTACTGGACGAAGACCGGGTCGTCGAGGCCGTACTGCTCCTCGATCTGCTGCCGCGACTCCGGTGTGAGCCGCTCGCCGAGCAGCGCCTCTGCCGGCCCGCCGGGAAGGGCCCTGATCCACGCGAAGACGAGGATCGAGAGCCCGAGCAGGATCGGTACCAAGAGCAGGAGCCGGCGGATGACGAAGCGCAACATCGCCTAGTTACGGCTCCGTGTCACATGAAACGCCCCGGACCGGTCGGTCCAGACGGAGGCGCGGGCAAAGCCCGCGCCTCCTGGAAACGGCGTCGCCAAGTCGACGCCTCCGCCGCCGGCTCGCTACTCGTTGACTCGTTAGTCGCCTCCGCCGATCGAGACGGGCGCGAACGACTCGTTCGTGGTCGGGCTCGGCTCGTAGCCCTCGACGTCCGCGCGGAAGCCGAGCGCCGGCTTCGAGTGCGCGTACGGGACGGCGGGCAGGAAGTCCATGATCAGGCGGTTCGCCTGCTTGTAGATGTCCTCCCGCTTGGACTCCTCCGGCTCGGCCTCGCCCTGGTCGAGCAGGTTGAACAACTCGGGGTTCCTGAACCCGAACTGCGGCGAGTACGTCTGGAAGAAGACCCCGATGAAGTTGTCGGGATCCGCGAAGTCGCCGGTCCACCCGATCAGGTTCAGGTGGCCGGCCGTTCCCTCGTCGACGCGGCCGAGGTAGTCGGGACTCCACGGCGCGCTGTGCGGAGTCACCTTGAAGCCCGACTTGTTCAGGCTGGCCGCGAATGCCTCGAAGTTCCGCTTCGGGTCGGGCATGTAAGGGCGTGACACGTCGGTCGGGTACCAGAAGTCGATCGGCACCGGCAGCGTCAAGCCCGCCTTCTGGAGCAGCGACTTCGCCTTGTCCGGGTCGTACTTGTACTCGGTGACGTCGTCGGCGTACCCCATGACCTCCGGCGGCATCATTTCCTTGGCGACGACACCGCGGCCACCGTAGAAGTTGTTCACGACGGCCTCGCGATCGAGCCCGTAGGCGACGGCCTGGCGCACCTCGAGCTTGTCCATCGGCTTCTGCTTCTGGTTGATCGTCACGTACGCCACGTTGAACGCCGGCCGCTCGAGGATCTGCAGGTTGTCGTCGCCCTCGATCGTCGGGACGTCCTGCGGCTCGACGAGGTCGTACCCCTGGATCTCGTCGTTCTGGAGCGCCTGCAGGCGCGCCGCGTTGTCCGCGATCGGGCGGATGATCACCTTGTCGAGCTTGGCCTTCTCGCCCCAGTAGTCGTCGTACTTGGCGAGCACGAGCCGGTCGCCGCGCTTCCACGACTCGAATTTGAACGGCCCCGTGCCGATCGGGTGCTCGGTGCCGAACGTCCCCGTCGGTCGGAAGCCCGTCTCCTCGTCCACGGTGCCCGCGTCGGCCTTGAACTCCTCCAGCGCCTTCGGGCTCGCGATCGAGAACGCCTGCTGGGTGAGCGCGCCGAGCATCGACGCCGACGGCTTCGTCAGCGTGATCACGGCCGTCTTGTCGTCCTTCGCCTCGCAGCTCTTGTAGAGCGACGGCGAGAGGTCCTCGCTCTCGTTCTTGGCGTAGCCGCCGAAGAACGACTGCCAGTAATACGACGCGCTCGAGCTCTGGAGCGGACCCTTGAAGTTGTACCAACGGTCGAAGTTGAAACAGACGGCCTCGGCGTTGAAGTCCGTGCCGTCGTGGAACTTGACCCCGTCGCGCAGCGTGAACGTGTAGCTCTTCGCGTCGGGGCTTAGCTCCCACTTGGTCGCCAGGGCCGGCTCGAGGTCGGTCGTTCCCGGCTTGAGACCGATAAGGGTCTCGAATATCTGCGTTACGACCCGGATCGACTCGCCGTCCGAGACGAGCGCCCCGTCGATCACGACCGGATCTGACGCGCCGGCAAAGACGAGCGTCCCGCCGGACCCGCCCCCGTCCCCGCCGCCTTCGTCGTTACCGTCGTCGCCCCCGCAGCCGCCCAGGGCCAGCGCGCATGCAGCGACGAGCAGCAAGAGCCAGCGCCGTTTCCCCACCGTGCTTCCTCCTTTGTAGTAACCCGCCCCCCAACAGGGCGCTAGGAGTATAGGGACGGCGATCAGGCGGCTTTCGGTACTACACGCGCCCCCTGAGCTTCGGGTCGAGGGCCTCGCGCAGGGCGTCGCCGATCATGTTGAAGCCGAGCACGGACAGGACGATTGCGAGGCCGGGGACGACGGCGAGGAACGGGGCGGCCTGGAGGTACTCGTTCACGTCGGTGAGCATCGCGCCCCACTCCGGCGTCGCGGGATCGGGGTTGCCGAGCCCGAGAAAGGCGAGGCCCGCCACGTCGATGATCGCGGTCGCCATCGCCAGGGTCGCCTGGACGATCAGGACCGAGACGGCGTTGGGGAGGATGTGTGAGGCCAGGATCTTGTGCTTTCGCACTCCGACCGCGCGCGCGGCGAGGACGAACTCGTTCTCACGCTGGGCCAGCACCGACGAGCGCAGGAGCCTGGCGAAGATCGGCACGTTGACGACGCCGACGGCGACCATGATCTGCCAGAGACCGGGCTGGAGCGCGGCAACGATCGCGATCGCGAACAGCAGTCCCGGGATTGCCAGCATGATGTCCATCGCGCGCATCAGCACCGAGTCGACGATCCCGCCGACGTAGCCCGCGGTGGCGCCGATCACCATCCCGATCGAGAGTCCGATGAACACCGACACGACCCCGATCAGGAGCGAGTACCGCGCGCCGTAGAGCAAGCGCGAGAAGACGTCGCGGCCCAGAAGGTCCACTCCGAGCCAGTGCTCGGTCGAGGGCCCGGGGCAGCAGCCGTCGGCGATCGTGAGCAGGTCCGTCTTCAGCGGATCATGGGTGGCCAGCCGCGGCGCGAAAACGGCAGCAGTGAAGAAGACGAACACGAGGACGAAGCCGATGATCGCGCTCGGGTTGCGGATCAGCCGGTGGAACGCCTCGTGCCAGAGCCCGCTCGGCGCCTCGAGCTGGATCTCCCTGGCTTCGGCTTCGGCGAGGGACATCAGCTGTACCGGATCCTCGGGTTGATGAACGCGTACGAGATGTCGACGATCAGGTTCACCATCACGAAGACGAAGGCGAGGAAGAGGATCCCGCCCTGCAGGACGGGGTAGTCGCGGTTGAAGATCGCGTCACGCAGCCACGAGCCCATCCCCGGCCAGGCGAACACCGTCTCCGTCAGCACCGCGCCCGAGAGCAGCAGCCCCACCTGCAGGCCGATGATCGTGGAGATCGGCAGCATCGCGTTTCGGAGCACGTGCCTGCGGTCGACTGTCATCGGCGGGAGGCCCTTCGCACGCGCCGTGCGGACGTAGTCCTCGTTCTGCACGTCGAGGACCGAGGCGCGCGTGATCCGGGCGAGGATGGCGAGCGGGATCGAGCCCAGCGCGATCGCCGGCAGGATCAGGTGCTTGATCGCGTCCCAGAGCGTCGCCCAGTCGCGGGTGAGGATCGCGTCGAGGACGTAGAAGTTCGTCGGGTGCTCGGCCTCGATCGTCACGTCGATCCGCCCGACGCTCGGTAACCAGCCGAGCCTGACGGCGAAGACGTACTTGAGGATTATCGCGAGGAAGAAGATCGGAACCGAGATCCCGATCAGCGAGACGAACAGGCTCGCGTGGTCGATGACCCCGCCGTACTTCTTGGCGGCGATGAAGCCGAGGGGGAGCCCGACGAGCGTCGCGAACAGCATCGCCGCCACCGCGAGCTCCACGGTGGCGGGGAAGCGGTCCTTGATCTCCTCGGTGACCTTGCGGTGCGTCGCAACGCTGACGCCGAAGTCGAAGTCCGAGATCGATTGCAGGTACTTCCAGTACTGCTGGTAGATCGGCTCGTCGAGCCCGTACCGCTCCTTGTAGGCCGCCACGAGCTCGGGCGTCGCCCGCTCGCCGAGCAGCGACTCCGCCGGGCTCCCCGGGAGCAGCCTGATCCAGAAGAAGATCAGGACGGAGACGCCGAGCAGGATCGGGACGAGGAGCAGCAGCCGACGGACGACGTAGCGCAACATCGTGCTTCGCCGTCCGTCAGCCGCTCGTTGCTATCTGCCTACTGGCCTCCGAACTCCACGGGGTACAGGTCGTCCGACCCGGTCACCGCCGGAACGAAGTTCCTGATCCGCTTCTCGGCGCCGATCGCAGGCTTCGTGTGCGCATACGGCACACCCGGGAGGAACTTCATGATCTCGCGGTTCGCCTCCTTGTACAGCTTCGCCCGCTTGGCGAGCACCGTTTCCTGCTCGGCGCGGTTGAGCAGGTTCGTGATCTTGGCGTTCCGGAACCCGAACTGCGGGTTGTACTCCTGGAAGAACGTCCCCAGGAAGTTGTCCGGATCGCCGTAATCGCCGCTCCAGCCGATCAGGTTGAGGTTGCCCGCGGTCCCCTGGTTGACCTCCTTGACGTAGTCGGGCCGCCAGGGCGCGCTCTTCGCGATCACCTTGAAGCCGGACTGCTCGAGGCTCGCTGAGAACGCCTCGAAGTTGCGCTTGGGGTCGGGCATGTACGGGCGCGTAACGCCGGTCGGGTACCAGAACTCGATCTCGACCGGGAGCGACAGCCCGGCCTGGCGGAGCAGGGACTTCGCCCGCTCCGGGTTGTAGGGGTACTTCTGCACGTCCTTCGCCCAGCCGAACAGGCTCGGCGGCATGAACTCGTGCGCCACTTCGGCGCGGCCGGCGTAGAACGCCCGGACGACCGACTGGCGGTCGAGACCGTGCGCGATCGCCCGCCGGACGAGGATGTTGTTCGTCGGGGCCTTCGCCGAGTTGATCGTCACGTAGGCGACGTTGAACGACGGCCGGTTGAAGACCTTCAGCCGGCTGTTGCCCTGAACGGTGCCGACGTCCTGCGGAGCCAGCAGGTCGGCGATGTTCAGCTCCTGATTCTGCAGCGCCTGGACGCGAGCCGTGTTGTTCGAGATCGGCCGGATGATGAGGCGGTCGACGCTCTTCGCGTACTGCGACTTGCCCCAGTACTGCTTGTTCTTCACGAGCACGACGCGCTGTCCGACGGTCCATTCCGAGAACTTCATCGGGCCCGTACCCGTCGGGTGCTTGAAGGCGTAGTCACCGGTCGGGTAGAACGTCCCGTTCCGGATCTCGGCGTTGTTCGCGCCGTACTTCGCCATCGCGGTCGGGCTCTGCATCGCGAACGCCGGCAGCGCGAGCGCCATGACGAACGGCCCGTTGCGCTTGTTCAGCTTGACGATCGCGGTGTAGCTGCCTTTCGCGCGGCAGCTGTTGTACAGCGGCTTGCCGAGCGTCGAGACCTCGTTGCGCTTGAACCCGTAGAAGATCGCCTGGTAGTAGTAGGTCGCCGAGGCGTCCTGGAACGGGCCGCTGAAGTTGTACCAGCGGTTGAAGTTCGCACAGACGGCGGCCGCGTTGAACGGCGTTCCGTCATGGAACTTCACGCCCCGCTGGAGCTGGAACGTCCACGTCTTCCCGTCCTTCGACGTCTTCCAGCTCTTCGCGAGCATCGGCCGGATGTCGCTGCGGCCGGGCTTGAGATCGACGAGCCCCTCGAAGATCTGCTGCGCGACGCGGAACGACTCACCGTCCGAGACGATCGCCGGATCCAGGTAGGTCGGATCCGCCGCGCCTGCGAAGACGAGCGTGCCCCCCTTCTCAGCGGCGCCCGCGACCCCAAGGGCCATCACGGCGGCGCTGAGCAGAAGGACGAATTTGACCGCTGCTCTGCCCAACTCTCTCTCCTTTCGTCCACCCATAAGTCGTGCTGGGTAGCGAGTATCCACCCGCATTCGCGGCTGGGCAAGAGCTAGGACCGGAGAGCGCGGGTTCTGTTGGCTAGGCGGCGGCTACGGAAGCGAGGTCGCGCAGCGCGGACAGGCGGGCCAGCGCCTGCGCCTCCAGCTGGCGGACGCGCTCGCGCGTGAGGTCGAGCTCGTGTCCGATCGCCTCGAGCGTCCACGGCTCGCCCTCGAACCCGAAGCGCAGCTCGAGGATCCGCCGCTCCCGCTCGGGCAGGGCGTCGAGGGCTCGCCGGACGCCCTGACGGCGGAGCGACTCCTCGGCCTCGTCGAACGGGTCCGCAGCCTCGCGGTCGGCGAAGAGATCGCCCAGCTCGCCCTCGTCGTCGGCGCCGACGGTCTGGTTGAGCGAGACGGACGCGTGCGCGGCGCCGAGCGCCTCGTCCACGTGCTGCATCGGCAGCCCGGTCGCCTCGGCCAGCTCGTCCTTGGTCGCCTCGCGCCCGAGCTCCACTTCGAGCCGGCGGGCGGCGCGCCCCAGCTTCTGCTGGCGCTCGACGACGTGCACCGGCACGCGGATCGTGCGCGCGTGGTTGGCGACGGCGCGCTGCACCGACTGGCGGATCCACCAGGTCGCGTACGTCGAGAACTTGAACCCGCGGCGCCAGTCGAACTTCTCGACGGCGCGGTTGAGGCCAAGGGTGCCTTCCTGAATCAGATCGAGGAACGGCACGCCCAGCCCGCGGTAGCCCTTCGCAATCGACACGACGAGGCGGAGGTTGGACTCGATCATGCGCCGCTTAGCCGTCGGATCGCCGCGCTCGAGCGCCTTCGCGAGCGTGACCTCCTCGGCCGCGGTCAGCAGCTTGTGGCGGCCGACGTCGGCGAGGAAGAGCTGGAGGCTGTCCGCGGACCCCACGACGACGTCGGGGTTGCGCGTGACCGGGGCGGCCTTCTCGGCGCCCTCGGCCTTCGGCTCGCCTACGTCGAGCCCGATCGCCTCGAGCTCGCGCGACAGCTGCTCGACCTCGTCGTCCGCAAGATCGTGCTCGAGCGCGAACGCCTCGAGCTCCGTCTGCTCGACGAAGCCGCGCTCCTCGGCGGCCTCGACGATCGTCCGTGCGCCTTCGCTCTCGAGTAGCTCCTGAAGCTGGTTCTGCGTCAACTGATCCTTTCGTTGCAACGCGTCCGACCTACTCAACTGTAAGACGCGCGCCGGTCGTCAAACCTTCGCAGTCCTCGATGCTTGTCCTTGTCCGTCCAGGGTCTTCCATAGCGATGTTCCGGCTCGCTTCTGCACGAAACGAAGCACCCTGTACCTCTATTCCGCCCAGGTGGCCACTTCGGTTCGTGCGTAGCGCTCTCATTACTACGAATGATCACTCGAAAGGTTTGGCCATGCGAGGCCACCTAGTCACAATCGAGCGCCGATTTAACGCAGGCTTAACGCCTGGGCCCGCTACTCCGCCGCCGCGGGCTCGGGCTCCGGCTCCTGCTGCTTGGGACCGCCGCGCCTCGGCGTCGGGAAGTCGAACTCGACCTTGTCCTCGTCGTTCAGCACCAGTCGGGCCCGGAAGGGCTTGCCCGCACGTGACCTGAACCCCGAGACGACGTCCTTCGTCTTGCGGTCCTGGAGCAGCTGCCGGGCGAGCTCCGGCGTAATCGTCCGGCCGGCGACCCGCTTCCAGATCACGAACCCGCAGCCCGGCTCCTCGCGACTCTTCCAGCTCGTGCAGCCGTAGGCACGCGAGTTCTCGCGGATGATCTCGCCCGTCTCGGCGCCGCAGCGCGGGCACAGCCCGAGCTCGACGCGCTCGGGACGGAGTTTCTCCTTGTCGAGCTCCTTGATCTGGCCGACGATCTCGCCGGTGAAGTCCTCGATCTCCTGCATGAAGGCGCGCCGGTCCTCAGACCCGTGCTCGATGTCGGAGAGCTTCTTCTCCCAGTCGCCGGTGAGCTCGGGCGAGGTCAGCTTGTGCTCTTCGAGCATTCCGATCACCTGCAGGCCCTTGGGCGTCGCCTGGAGGTCCTTGCCGGCGCGCTCGACGTACTCGCGCCGGATCAGCGTCTCGATCGTCTCCGCGCGCGTCGCGGGAGTGCCGAGGCCGCGCTCCTTCATCGCCTCGCGGAGCTCGTCGTCGTCGATCAGCTTGCCGGCGGT
>DATFQE010000050.1:0-2886 GCA_035264445.1 Gaiellaceae bacterium
GGCGAGCGTGTTCGCGGCGTCGACGAAGTCGGCTACCTCGATCCCGCTCTGCTCGGCCTCGTCCCTGTGCGCCTCGGCAGAGTCGACCAGGACGGCCAGGTGGTTCAGCAGCGGCCGCTCGGGGTTCCCGGGGTCGCCGGGGTGGAACTCGACGTAGGCACCGGCCACCTCGACGCGCGGATGCCCCTCGGGGCTCGGCTGGGCCGAATCGAAGCCGTAACGCTCGTACTCGCGGGCCGTCGCCTCCGCGTCATTCGAGAAGAGGGCGACGTGATCGAGGTCGTACTCGCTGTCCGTCTCGGCCTCGACGAGTCGCACCTCGAGGCCTTCCCCGGTGTCCAAGGCTGCAGGAGCACCGTCGATGCTCGAGACGCGCAGGGCGACATGCTTGAGCGCGCCGCGCTCACGCGGGCCGTCGGCATCGAACAGCGTCAGCTTGCCCCGCCGCGCGTCGTGCCCGACGAGGGTAAACCGGTCGGTCCGCTCGATCACGTGCATGTCGTACGGTTCGAGGAGGGCGTCGGCGACGGCGTCCCGATCGGCGAGCCACAGCGCAATGTGGTCGAGCGTCTTGGGCGTCATGCGGCCAGCATAGTTACGGGTCACCGGTGCGCGGCGCGCAGGACGGGGTGGCGGCATCCCGTTCGCGATGTGGAGGACGCCGCCGCCCGTCGGAGCTACTTCTTGCGGTCCACGGCGCGCTCGAGCTGCTGCTTGTTCATCTTGGAGCGCCCTTCGATGCCCATCTTCTTGGCCTCGTTGTAGAGCTGCTCCTTCGTGCGGCCCTTCGGCCGCCGTGTGCCCGAGCGCAGGCCGCCGCGACGGCCGGACGACATGTCCTTCCTGGACAGCCGCGACGACTGCTTCGCCTCGCCGCTCCGCGCCCGCTCCTTGTTGACGGTGCGGGCCGCGATCTCCTCTGCCTTGTCCTCGGAGCTGCCGCGCTCGCGCAGCCCTTCCTTGATGTGCTCGTACTGACGCTCGCGCTTGGCGTTCCATGCTTCCTGCGGCATCCCAACCTCCTTCGTTCGTACGGTTGGGACCTGCCCAGAAGCAGGAATCTTTATTCCAGGGGAGGGTTCTGGACGTTGTGCTCGGTGGCGTACGCCTCGGTGAGCTGGTCGACCACGTTCATGCCGTCGCTGTAGGCGTAGTTGATCTTCACGAAGGGCTCCCACTTCTCGGGCAGCGCGTCCTCGGGGAAGATCGCCTCGACGGGGCATTCGGGTTCGCACGCGCCGCAGTCGATGCACTCCTCCGGGTCGATCACCAGGATGCGATCGGCCTCATGGATGCAGTCGACGGGACAGACGTCGATGCACGACTTGTCTTTGATGTCGATGCAGGGCTCGGCGATGATGTACGTCACGGCCGGCGCCTACTCTACCGAGGCCAGCAGCCCTCCCACGAGCTCTCCTGTCCGCTCCACGAGTGCGGATCTGACGACTACCTGGTCGAACCCGGCGGTGTGCGCGGCTCGCAGACCTGCCGTGTCCTTGTGGTTCGTGAACCCGAGCAGCGGGATGTCCGGGTAGGTGTCCGCGACCTCGTCGGGATCGACCCTCGAGACGTCGGCGATGACGAGATCCGGCTCGTCGACGTTGTCGGTCGTGACGAAGCGATAGCCCGGGAGCGAGGCCTCCAGCTTCCCCCGGAAGTAGAGGTCGACCCCACAGAGCAGGATCGTCGTCATACGCGCGAGCGTATCCCCTGCAGCGCGGTTACGGAAGAGGTCGTTGAGACGAGAGGACTCGCCTAGGCCGTGCTGAAAACGGTACTCCCGTGAAGCAGCCGAACCCAGCACTCCTGCTCAACCGCGGCGAGCTCGACGCCGCGACGTTGAAGCGCCTGATCGCCGCCGCGCGACGCTAGAGTCGCCGGGTGGCCGACTTCGTCACGGTCGCCCGCGTCGACGAGATCCCACCCGGGACGGTGAAGACCGTCCGCGCCGGCGACGACGAGCTCGCCCTCGCCAACTACGACGGCCGGTTCTACGCAACGCAGCACGCGTGCCTCCATCTTCACGGCCCGCTCGGCGAGGGTCACATGGAAGGCCCGCTTCTCGCCTGCCCGTGGCACGGCTGGCGCTACGACGTCCGCAACGGCCTCAACGACTTCGACCACGCGATCGAGCTTCCGACGTACGAGGTTCGCGTCGAGGGCGACGAGGTGCAGGTCCGGCGTCCCTGACGGACGACTTCGCCCGCGGGCTCGGGCTGATGCGCGACGGCGCTTACTTCGAGGCGCACGAGGCGCTCGAAGACGCGTGGCGGGCGGCCGACCCGGCGGAAAAGGACTTCTTCCAGGGCCTCGTGCACGTGACCGTCGCGTGGTACCAGGCCGGCCGTGGCAACCGGGTCGGCTGCGAGCGGCAGCTGATGAAGGCCGAACGGCGCTTGCGGCCGTTCGCGCCGACCCATCGTAGTGTCGACCTCGAGGCCGTCCTCTCGCAGGTCGGGGCCGCCGCGATCATCGTCGACCGCGGATCGCTCGAGCTTCCCTCGCTGCACGTCTGAAATCTGTGGACTATCCGTGACGCTTTTGTGCGCATGCCTGGCACCGCCAAGGCGCGCGCAGGACCGTTGACGCGCCTCCGCTCGCGCGGCCAAGCGGCGCTGGTGGACGATTCGTGACGCCGCTCATGACGGTGCCTGGCACCGGGAAGAGGCGCCTGGCCCCTGCGCGACCGTTCGAGTGGGGCATGTCTGGCCTTCAGTCCAGCGTGCCCAGTCCGACCTCCGAGAGCACGCGGTTCAGGGCTACCCGCAGCCACCAGTCGCGGTGGAAGAAGAGCAGGAGGCCCAGCGCGACGAGCGTCAGGCCGCTCACGACCCGGATCGCGACGTAGTGGTCGCGGATCCAGCGGAACGCCGTCATCGCCCGTGC
>DATFQE010000051.1:0-5286 GCA_035264445.1 Gaiellaceae bacterium
CGCCGCTGGCGGCGCTCCACGGCCAGTCCGTCCAGTCCTCGACCAGACCGGCCCGGACCGGGTTCGTCAGCACGTACTCGAGTGTGCGGCCGTAGTGCTCCTCGTCGCGGACGACCCACGCCGCGAAGCGCGCTCCGAAGACGTGGCCGTCGCGGTGGTGCCTTCGGTTGAAGCGCTGGGCGTACTCGCCGTTCAGGTACTGCATGCCCGCTGAGAGACGCTCGATCGTCGTCTCCACGACCAGGTGGTAGTGCGTGCCCATCAGGCAGAACGCGTGGCAGTCCCAGAGGTGGCGCTTGACCGCGACGGCCAGCAGGCCGAGGAAGCCGCGACGATCGTCGTCGTCCAGGTAGACGAGGCGGTTCCACACGCCGCGCGTGGTGACGTGGAGGATCCCGTCCGGGAGATCGCTGCGAAGCGGTCGCGGCACGCCGCCGAGCGTAACGCCGCTGACGCCCGGCGCCGAGCCCCGTGGACGAATCGTCACGCTTTCGCGACACTCGCGATGGCCCCGCGGGCCATGGCAAGGGGCCAGACCCCCGGACACGGCGGCTTGGGGCGTGGCTCGGCGGCCTAGGAGGCGAGCCGTTCGAGCAGGCGGCACACGCGCTTTGGCTCTGCGACGTTGTCGAGCGCCAGCGACCCCACGACGACCGTCCCGTAGCCGAGCAGCTGCCCGGTCAGGGACTGATCGAGTTCGACGGCCTCGATCGCGCGCAGCCGGACCGCCTTCGCACGCCTGCGCCACGTGCCGTGTACGACGAAGACCTTCTCGCTCGTGACGACCACCCGCGTCCGATGCCAGGCCCACACGGCCCGCAGGAACACCGCGGCGCCCAGGCCCATGAGCAGCGCCCCCGCGACCGCGAGCGGCCACGCAAACGCAAGCAGCGCCCCGCCGACGGCGGTCGCGAGGAGCGCCCGAACGAGCGGCCGGACGAGCACGATGCCGTGCCGGCGCGCGTCGAGGAAGACCTGCTCCTCCGGGTCGGCCAGCATGGACCAGCGCCTTTCGCCGCCGGCGCCGCCGATTCCTGCGCGTTTGCCTCGGCCGCCGGAAGGCGAGAACCAAGCCGAATGCGCGCAACAGCGAAGCATGCCTTCGTCGCGGCCGTCGTCGTCGTCGGCGTGGTCGCGCTCGCGCTCGGGCTCTGGAAGCTGCGCGTGCTGATCGCGCTGCTCTTCCTGGCGTTCATCGTCGCTGCGGCGATGCGCCCGTCGGTCGACGCGCTTCGCCAGCGGTACCGCATCCCCCGCGGAGCGGGAATCCTCGTCCACTACGCGGCGCTCGCAGGGCTGCTGGGCCTCCTACTCTGGCTCGTCGTCCCGCGCGCGATCGACCAGATCCAACGCGCGACGAGCTCCGAACGGCTCGAGAACCAGGCGCGGCAGACGACGGGCGTGAAGCACGACGTGCTGGTCGGCCTGCAGGATCGCCTCGAGGATCTTCCGTCCGGCGCGCAGCTCGTCGATCCCGCTCTCGAGGTCACGCTCACCGCGTTCGAGATCTTCATCGGCTTCTTCTTCGTCCTCGCCGCGGCCGCATACTGGATCTTCGAGCGTGACCGCGCGGTCGACCTCGTCGCCTCGCTCATCCCCCGCCCGCGCCGCCGGGTCCTGCGGGACACGTGGACGCTGATCGATCTCAAGCTCGGCGCATACGTGAGAGGCCAGGCGCTGCTGATCGTGGGTGTGGCCACCACGCTGTCCACGATCTTCTGGGCGATCGGCCTGCCGTTCTGGCTGCTGATCGGGGCATTCGCAGGCGTCGTGGAGATCGTCCCCGTCGTCGGCCCGCTCGCCGCGGGCGCCCTCGCCGTCGGCGTCGGACTGACCGAGTCGGTGGCGGTTGGCCTCGCCGCCGGCATCGCGGTGCTCGTCGTACGCCTGCTCGAGGACTATCTCGTGATCCCGAGAGTCCTCGGCGACGCGGTCGGCCTCTCGCCGCTGCTCGTCCTGACGTCGGTCACCGGCGTCGCGTTGCTCTTCGGCGAGTTCTCGGTCCTGCTGGCGATCCCGATCGCAGCCGTGATCGCCACGCTCGTGGACGTCGTCGTGCTCGAGAAGGACCCGGCGAAGGAAGAGGTCCCGACCGTGATCTTCGCCGCGAAGGACGCCGAGACGGCGGGCTAGCCTAGGCCTTGCGCCAGCGGCCGAAAACGAGGCCGCCGAGGGTGAACCCGAGCCCGAAGGTGCCGAACGCGAACGCGCCGAGCGTGATCGCCTTGCGTACGGTCGAAAGGCGCTGCCAGCGCCCAAGCGCTTCCTGTTCCTCGGCCGTGAGCAGCTCGCCCCTCCGTTTCTTTCGGAGCGCGCCCCCCGCGCGAAGGCCGAGGTAGAGATCGTCGAAGATCTCGGCCGACTGATCGCTCACCGAAACCCAGTGTATAGCCTGCACCGGCTGTGGCCGGACGCCTCCTCCACGTCTCGGACCTGCACGTGGGCAGCGCCGAGGAGTTCAGGCTCGAGCCCAGCCTTGCGGCCCTCGTGGAGCGCCTTCAACCCGAGCTGATCGTGGCCAGCGGCGACCTCACGCACCGCGGCCGCGTCGACCAGCACGATCGCGCCGCGGAGTTCCTCCGCGGCTTCGGCCTGCCGCTCCACGTGATCCCGGGCAACCACGACATTCCCTATACCTTCCCGGCGCGGTTCACGCGCACGTGGCGCGAGTTCGAGCGCTGTTGGAAGACGACGCAGCCTGTCTACAGCTCGGAGAAGCTCTTCGTGGTCGGCCTCAACTCGGTGCGCGCCTGGCGACAGCAATCCGGCGGCATCCGGGCCGACCAGCTCGCCTGGGCCTCGGAGCAGCTGGACAAGGCACCGGCCGGCGCGCTGCGCGTGGTGACGCTCCACCACCATCTCCTCGGGGCGCCGTGGCGCTCGCGCAAGAAGCCGGTCGCGCGGAGAAACCACGTCCTGGCTTCCCTCGTCGAGGCAGGCGCCGAGCTCATCCTCGCCGGCCACATCCACCAGGGCGCGATCAGCGAGCGGCGCGAATTCGAGGTCTCGCGGGGTGGCGAGCGCTCGGCGACGGTCTCGATCGCTCCCGGGCTCGGCCAGCCGCGGCCCAATCGGCGGGGCGAGGCCCGCGGCCTGCACGTCTACGACTTCGACGAGCGGTCGCTCAGCGTCCAGACCTATGTCTGGCGCGACGACGACTGGGGGCTCACGGCCGTCCGCCGCTTCGGACGGGGCCGTGAGCCGCTCGCAGTCGAGGCCTGAGCTAGCTACGCGGTCCGCGGCGCCCTGCCGGGCAGGACGCGTTGAACGACGGTCACGAGAATCGCCGCCACGATGACTGCCAGAACCCAGCCGAGCCACCCCGAGATGAGCAGCCCGACGATCAGCATCGAGGCGATGCCGATCGCGATCGTGACGATCCAGCCCATGGGGTCCGGCCCTGGATTGATCAGGCGGCCGAGAGCCCCGACGATCAGGCCTCCGATGATGAGTCCGATGATTTCACCCATGGCCGCATTGTTTCCGGGCGCGGCACGGCCAAACGCTTGTTACCGCCTGGCGTCGGGCCCGAACAGCGGCCGCTTCTGGACGAAGCTCCGATGCAGGCCGAGGATGAGCGAGGCGCCGCCGACGGCGAACGGAAAGGCCCAGGCGTAGGCGTCGGCCCCCAGCAGCGCGCCCGCCGCGAAACCGCCCAGCACCGACCCGGCGATGCCGAGCAGGATCGTCGCCCACAGCGGCATCGGGTCGCGGCCCGGGATCGCCAGGCGCGCGAGCAGGCCCACGATCAGGCCTCCGATCGCCGCGGAGACGAGGAACGCGAGCAGCTCCACGCGGGCCGGCTAGGCGCCGGCAGGCGCGGTGCCGTAGCGCTCGGCTGCCCGGGCACGCGCGCGAGCCGCCTCGACCTCGCGATCGCGCGGCGCCGCGTTCGTCGTCAGCTCGTCGAGGAGCCGGCGCGAAGCATCCGCCACGGCGTCGACGGCCCACGCAAACGCGGCTTCGTTCGCCTTCGAAGGCTTGGTGTAGCCGCTGATCTTGCGGACGTACTGCACGGCGGCCGCGTGCACCTCGTCCTCGGTGGCAGGCGGCTCGAAGTTATGGAGAGTGCGGATGTTTCGACACATGCCGCGATCGTAGCCGCACTTCGTGAGGCTAGGCCGCGCAGATTCAGGCGGCCGTTTGCGCAGCGGCGACGAGCTCCCGCCGAAGCTCCTTGATCTCGTCGCGGAGCTTGGCGGCGTACTCGAAGCGAAGCTCCTCGGCGGCGGCGAACATCTCCTCCTCGAGCGTGATCACCAGCTTCTCGAGCTCCTCGGCGCTCATGCCCTCGACCTCGGCCTTCCCGCGCCGGCGGCGTGTGGGGACGGTCGGCGACTCGAGCGAGAGGAACTCGGCGATGTCGGACACGCCCTTGACGATCGACTCCGGCGTGATCCCGTGCTCGTCGTTGTACGCCAGCTGGATCGCGCGCCGCCGGTCGGTCTCGCTCATCGCCTCGGAGATCGCCTGCGTCACCTTGTCCGCGTAGAGCAAGACCTTGCCGTTGACGTTCCGCGCCGCCCGGCCGATCGTCTGGATCAGCGACGTCCGCCCGCGGAGGAAGCCCTCCTTGTCCGCGTCGAGCACGGCCACGAGAGACACCTCGGGCAGGTCGAGCCCCTCGCGCAGGAGGTTGACGCCGACGAGGACGTCGTAGTCGCCGAGCCGCAGCTCGCGGATGATCTGGATCCGCTCGAGCGTGTCGATCTCGGAGTGGAGGTAGCGCGCCTTGACGCCCGTCTCGAGCAGATAGTCCGTCAGGTCCTCGGCCATCTTCTTCGTCAGCGTCGTGACCAGCGTGCGCTCGCCCGCGGCCTCGCGCCGACGGACCTCGTTCAGCAGATCGTCGATCTGGTTCTTCGTCGCGCGCAGCTCCACCTCCGGGTCGATGATCCCGGTCGGCCGCACGAGCTGCTCGGTGATGACCTTCGAGCGCCGCAGCTCGAACGACGCGGGCGTGGCCGAGACGAACACGAGCTGCGGCACCTTGGCGAGGAACTCGTCGAAGCGGAGCGGCCGGTTGTCCAGGGCGGACGGCAGCCGGAAGCCGTAGTCGACGAGCGTCTGCTTGCGGGAGCGGTCGCCCTCGTACATCCCGCCGATCTGCGGCACGGTCTGATGCGACTCGTCCACGAAGATGACGAAGTCGTCGGGGAAGTAGTCGAGCAGCGTGAACGGGTGCGAGCCTGGCGGCCGGCCCTCGAGGATGCGCGAGTAGTTCTCGATCCCGTTGCAGAAGCCGAGCTCCTTCAGCATCTCGAGGTCGTACTCGGTGCGCTGGCG
>DATFQE010000052.1:0-8359 GCA_035264445.1 Gaiellaceae bacterium
CGCTTTCCCCCTCGACCACCTCGGCGTCCACCGGAACCCTGGAACCCGGTCTGATCAGCAGCAGGTTGCCGACTGCCACCTCGGCAGTCGGAACTTCGACCTCGTCGCCGTCGCGGATGACGACCGCCATCGGGGGCGCCAGGTCGAGCAGCGCACGGATCGCGTCGTTTGCGCCTCCCCGGGCCCGCATCTCGAACCAATGGCCGAGCAGCACGAAGGCGGCCAGGAAGGCAGCCGCTTCGTAGAAGACGTCCCCCTCGATCCAGAACGTCGCCGCCACGGAGTAGACCCAGCCCGTCCCGATCGCCACGGCGACGAGCACCATCATGTCGAGCGTCTTCGCCCGCAGCGCGACGTACGCGCCGCGGAAGAAGATCCACGACGAGTAGAAGATCACCGGCAGGCTGAGGAAGAACTGCCACAGGTCGTCGGCGATGCCGAACGGCGTCGGCGGTGTGGAGCCGAAGAGGAACTCCCCGACCGGCGACCAGAGTGCGATCGGGACCGCGAAGACCGCCGCTACAAGGAAGCGGTTCCGCAGGTCGCGCGCCATCTCGGCCATGGACATGCCGGCATGCCCGCCGTGGCCGTGGCCGTGCGCATCCTCGGCGCGCTCGGCGGCGGCGTGATCGTGCACGGGCGCGTCGCGGCCTTCCTCGGCGAGTGGATCGCAGACATGGCCCGGCACCGAACGACCTGCGCAGTGGAAGCCACACTCCTCAACCCACTTCTGTAGCGCCTCAACCGAGGTCGTCTGCGGGTCGTACTCGATCGTCGCCGTCTGTGCGACCGGGTTCGCGTCCACTGCCGCAACGCCGGGACGGTTCCCCAGCACGCGCTCGACGACCGACTTCTCCGAGGCGTAGTGGAGATCGCCGACGTGCAGCACCGCGGTCGCGGCGCGGCCGCGGCCGTTCTGCGTGTGCGCACGCACGCCTACCTCGTCTTCGCGAAGCGCTCGACCGCGGCGAGGAGCTCCTCGCTCTTCTCGGTCGCCAGCTCCGCGTCCCCCGAGGCAAGCGCGTCCTGGACGCAGTGGGTGACGTGGTCGTTGAGAATTTCGAACGCCATCCGCTCGATGGCGTTCCTTACGGCGCCGACCTGCGTCAGGATGTCGATGCAGTAGCGGTCCTCGTCGACCATCCGCTCAATCCCGCGTACTTGCCCTTCGATCCGGTGTAGGCGCTTCGTGAGCGCATCCTTGTCGTAGCCATGCTCCATTCAGTTCACCTCCCTCGGGCTGCGGAAGCGGCGGAGCCGCAGTGAGTTCGTAACGACGAAGACGCTCGAGAACGCCATCGCGGCAGCGGCGACGATTGGATTGAGCAGTCCGGCGACCGCGAGCGGGATCGCGGCGACGTTGTAGGCGAACGCCCAGAACAGGTTGCCCTTGATCGTCCGCAGCGTCCGGCGCGCCAGCCGGATCGCATCCGCGGCCGCGCGCAGGTCGCCCGAGACGAGTGTGACGTCGCTCGCCTCGATCGCAACGTCGGTGCCCGTCCCGATCGCGATCCCGAGGTCTGCCTGGGCAAGCGCCGGCGCGTCGTTCACGCCGTCGCCGACCATCGCGACGACTTCGCCGGCCTCCTGGAGGCGGCGTACCTCGGCCACCTTGTCCGCGGGATACACCTCCGCGAGCACCTGTTCGATCCCAACTTCGGCTGCCACCCGTTCGGCCGTTGCCTGCGCATCGCCGGTCAGAAGCACTGGTGTGAGCCCGAGTTCTTTCAGCTCGCGCACAGCCTCGGCGCTCGTCGGCTTGACGCGGTCGCGAACGACCAGCCTGGCCCGCGGCTCACCGTCCCAACTGACCGTGATCGCGCCGTTGCCGCGGCCGACCTCGACCCCGTGGCCGTCAACGCGCCCCACCACGCCGAAGCCCGGCCGGTTGGCGAAGCGTTCGACCGGCGGTAGCACGCCGACCTCTCGACGCGCCGCCGCGGCTATCGCCTCCGCGATCGGGTGCTCGCTGGCCGCCTCGACCGCGCCGGCGAAGCGGAGAACATCGGCTCGCAGGGCGCCGTCGAGCGGCAGGACCTCGACGAGCTCCATCTTCGCCTCCGTGACCGTGCCCGTCTTGTCGAGCACGACGGTCGTGATACGCCGCGTCTGCTCCAGCACCTCGGGGCCCTTGATCACGATCCCGAGCTGGGCACCGCGGCCGGTTCCCACGACGAGGCCGGTCGGCGTCGCTAGTCCGAGCGCGCACGGACAGGCGATGATCAGGACGGCGACGGCAGCGGTGAAGGCGACGGAAAGGTCGCCGGTCGCAAGCAGCCAGCCGACGAGCGTGGCGAGAGCCAGCGTGATCACGATCGGGACGAAAACGGCGGAAATCCGGTCGACCAGGCGCTGGATTGGCGCCTTGCCACCCTGGGCCTCCGCGACCATGCGCGCGATCTGCGCGAGGGCCGTCTCCGCTCCGACCCTGGTCGCGCGGACGACCACCCGGCCGTAGGTGTTGATTGTCGCGCCCGCAACGTCGCTGCCGAGCTCGATCTCCACAGGGACGGACTCGCCGGTCAGCATCGACTGGTCGACGGCCGAGGCTCCCTCCTCGACGACGCCGTCGGTGGCGATCTTCTCGCCGGGACGGACGACGAAGCGGTCGCCCACGCGCAGCTGTTCGACCGGCACCAGAACCTCGTCGCCGCCTCTGAGGACGCGCGCCTCCTTCGCACCCAGTTCGAGCAGCGCGCGAATGGCTGCGCTCGAGCGGCGGCGCGCGCGTGCCTCGAGGAAGCGACCGAGGAGAACGAGGGTCGTCGTCACGGCGCCGACCTCGAAATACATGTGCCCGCTGGGGACGGCAACGACGACGACCGCTGACCACGCCCAGGTCGCGAGCGTGCCGATCGAGATCAGCGTGTCCATCGTCGCCGCGCGGTGACGCAGGTTCACCGCCGCCGCGCGATGGAACGGCCAGCCGGCCCAGAAAATGACCGGCGTCGCGACGGCGAGCACGAACCACTCCCAGCCCGCGAACTGCAGCGCAGGGACCAGCTGGACGAGCGTGAGCGGGGCGGTCAGGAGAGCGGCGCCGACGAGGCGGCGGCGGATGGAACGCAGCGCATCGCCAGGCCGCTCCGCCTGCGTTGCGTCGGTCGCCGTGCCTGGAAGCGCCGCGCCGTAGCCGGCGGCTTCCACGGCGCGGATCAGCTGCTCGAGCTCGATACGCCCCGGGTCGAACGCGACCGACGCCTCCTCGGTCGCGTAGTTCACGCTCGCCTCGACGCCGTCGAGCTTGTTCAGCTTCTTCTCGATCCGCGTCGCGCAGGAGGCGCAGGTCATCCCCTCCAGCGCGAGCTGCACGCGGTCGCGGTGCTGTTCGACCACCGCGCTCACGCCGCCTCGTACCCAGCTTCCCCGATCGCCGCGCGCAGCCGCTCGTCGGAGAGCTCGCGGCCGCGAATCGTCACGACCTTGGCGTCGACGTCCACATCGACGGCTTCCACCCCCTCGAGCTCCGACACCTCCTCACGGATCGACGTCCCGCAGTGCGCACAATGGATGCCCGGGACGCTGTAGGTGACCGTCTCGGTCATCGGCTTGCCCCTTTCTCGTTGCGACTTCGCGGTACTATACCCCCCAGGGGTACTCCTTGCCACCAAACTCGCTTCGCGGCAGCGCGCGCGAGCGGCGTGCAGCCGTTAGCGCGCCGTCTTTACGCGTACAGCGCTTCTATCTCGTCCGCGAAGTGCTCCTGCACGACGCGGCGGCGCAGCTTCAGCGTCGGCGTGATCTCTTCCTCCTCCGCGCTGAAGTCGCGCGGAAGGATCGCGAACCGCTTGATCTGCTCGAACCGGGAGCGGTCGCGGTTGACGTCGTCGACGACGGCCTGAACGAGCTGGCGGACGCCGTCGTCGGCGGCGAGCTCCTCCAGACGCGCCTCATTGCTCCCGAGCGCCTTCCGCACCTCCGGCTCGTCGAGTGTGATCAGCGCGGCGACGTAAGGTTTCTTGTCGCCCAGGACGACGGCCTGCGAGACGTACTTCGAGGCCTTCAAGTCGTTCTCGATGTTCTGTGGGGCGACGTTCTTGCCGCCCGCCGTCACGAGGATGTCCTTCTTGCGGTCCGTGATCGTGACGAAGCCGTCCTCGTCGATCGAGGCGATGTCGCCGGTGTGCAGCCAGCCGTCCTCGCCGAGGACGGCCCGGGTGGCCTCGGGATCCTTGTAGTAGCCGGCGAACACCGTCGAGCTCCGGACGAGGAGCTCTCCGTCGTCCGCGAAGCGCAGCTCGATCCCGGGAATGGCCGGACCGACCGTCCCGAAGCGGAATCGGCCGAGCATGTTGACGTTCGACGCGGTCGTGCACTCCGTGGTGCCGTAGCCCTCGAGGATCGGTATGTCGAGGACGTGGAAGAACTCGGCAATCTCCTTGGCCAGTGGCGCGCCGCCCGAGATGCCGAAGCGCAGGCGCCCACCGAGCTTGCCCTTCACCTTCGAGTAGACCAGCCTGTCGGCGACGCGGTGCCGCGCGGCGAGCCCGCGCGGCACGGGACGTCCTTCCTGCCGCAGCTTGCTCACGCGCTTGCCGACGTCGAGTGCCCAGTCGATCAGCTTCCGCTTCACTCCCGTCGCCTCGTCGAAGCTCGCGAGGACGGCGGTGTGCACCTTCTCGTAGACGCGCGGAACGCTCGGCAACACCGTCGGCCGCACCGATGCAGCCACCTCGCCCACGCGCAGGGGGTCGGGGCAGAACGCGATCGTGAACCCCACGTACGCCGCCAGGAGATGCAGGCAGCGCCCGAAGTTGTGCGCGAGCGGCAGGTAGAGGAGCAGGACGTCGTCCGGGCCGATGAAGGCGGGGACTTCGTCGACCTTGGCGACCATGTCGTAGTAGTTGCGGTTGAGGATCATGCAGGCCTTCGGCGCGCCGGTTGTGCCCGAGGTGTAGATGTACGTGAAGAGGTCCTCTTCGGCGATCGCGGCGCTAGCGGCGGCCAGCGCGCCCGGATTCGCCGCCGCGAACTCGCGGCCCTTCGCGCGGAGGTCGTCGAGGTCGGCGAATCGGTACACGTGCTCGAGGCGGGCGATCTCGCCGCCCTCGCGGACCTTCGCGAGCTGCTCGTCATCTTCGACCAGCACGCCCACGGCGTCAGAGTGGTCGAGGACGTAGTGCGTGTCCTTGGCAGAGCTGGACGGGTAGACGGGCGCCGGGATGACGCCGATCGAGCCGAGCGCGAAGTCGAACACGCACCACTCGGGCGTCGTCCGGCCGACGATGCCGAAGGCGTCGCCCTTCTTCAGGCCCAGGGAGAGCAGGCCGTTCGCGAGCTCTTCGACCGCCGTGGCAGCCTCGTCCCACGAGATCTCGTCCCAGTGGTCGCCGTGCTCGACGAGGTAGGCCGGATTCGTCCTGCCTGCAGATGCGGCCCTCTGCCAGAGCGCCGGAATCGTGCGCTCGCCGGGGCCGTCCGTCCGCGGCGGCGCGTACGACGTCCCCGTCTCCGTCGCCATGCGACAAGCCTACGCGAAGGGAACCGGGCCGAAGAGGCGAAAACCCCTGGTCCCACTAGACTTCTAGGAGAGCGATGCGGACGATCTGGAACGGCTCGATCAGCTTTGGCCTGGTCAACATCCCGATCGGCCTTGCACTGGCCACGAAGCCGGCGGCGAGGTCCTCGGACGTCAGCTTCCGGACCCTGCACCGGGAGTGCGGCACGCCGATCAAGCAGAAGCGCTGGTGCCCGGTGCACGACCGCGAGGTTCCGAACGACGAGCTCGTCAAGGGTTGGGAGGTCGCGAAGGGCCAGTTCGTGATCGTGGAGGACGCCGATCTCGAGGCGATCATGCGGCACGACGAGTCACGCTCGATCGACATCACCCGCTTCGTCCCGATCGACGATGTCGATCCGGTCTGGTTCGACCGCACGTACTTCCTCGTCCCCGCGAGCGCGCCCGCCCAGCGGCGGCCCTACGTTCTACTGCTGGAGGCCATGCGTGAGACCGGCACGGCCGCGCTCGGCCGCTTCATCATTCGCGGGAGCGAGAATCTCTGCCTGATCCGCGCGAAGGGCGACGCGCTCGTGCTCGAGACGATGTTCGTCGGCGAGGACGTCCACTCGCAGGCCGAGATCGACGAGGCCGTCGGTGACACCGAGGTCAAGGAGCCGGAGCTCGCGCTCGCACGCCAGGTGATCGACAGCCTCGTGGGCGAGTTCGACCCGTCAGAGCTGGTCAGCGAGTACCGGCGCGATATGCGCGCAATGCTCGAGGCCAAGCTCGCGGGCGAGGAGATCAAGGTTCCCGAGCCCGAGCCCGAAGCGCCGGTCGTCGACCTCATGGAGGCGCTGCGGCGCAGCGTGGCCGAGATCAAGGACCGCGAGGACGAGGCGGCCCCGGCCAAGAACAAGGCCGGTGCCAAGCCTCGCAAGAAAGCCGCCGCCCGCTAGCACCAAACCGCTCTCGAGTTAGCGGCGTATAGACCCTCCGTACGGGGGGTATGCCGCACGTACAGCAGTCACCTGGCCGTCTTCCGCATCGCCGTGGTCGTTGCGCGGCCCGAGCACCACCGTTTCGCGCCCTTCCGAGCAATCCGAACTCTGGAGGTGTCGTGAAGCGAATCATTCGCATCCTTCTCAGCACAACGATCCTGCTCGGCCTAGCTCTGTCCCTAGGAGCCGCTACGCCGGCCGTGCAAGCGCAGGGAGGCCCGACGGTCGTCGACCCGAATCTCGGCGTCCGCACCGTCGTCAGCGGCCTCGTCACGCCCAGCACGATGGCGTTCATCGGCCCGAGCGACTTCTTCGTGCTGGAAAAGAACACCGGCCGCGTGAAGCGGGTTACGAACGGGGCCGCGACGACTGTCCTCGACCTTTCGGTCAACTCGGCGTCCGAACGGGGCTTGCTGGGGATCGCACTCCACCCGAACTTCCCGACCAATCCGGGCGTGTACCTGTTCTGGTCCTGCCGGAGCGTGGCGCCCCAGGACGCCGACCCGTTCACGCCGGAAGAGCAGCAGTGCTCGAACGATCCGGCCGCGATGTTCGGACAGCCGGACAGCGGCGACCTGCTCCAGGTCCCGCTGCGCGGAAACCGTGTCGATCGTTTCGTCTGGACCGGCAGTCAGCTCGTGTTCGATCGCAACCTGCTCATCTTCCGCGCGTTCCAGAACGACGGCGGGCCCGTCCCGCCCGGCCAGGGCGACTCGGCACAGCCGGCGCGGGCCAACCACGACGGCGGCGTGCTCGCCTTCGGGCCGGACGGGAAGCTCTACGTCGCGTCGGGCGACCTCGGCCGGCGCGGCCAGATGCAGAACCTCCGCTTCGGGCCGACTCCGCCGACGGCGGACGACCAGTTCGGCGGGCCCGCTCCGGACAACGCCCACCTCAGCGGCGTGATCCTGCGCCTGAACGACGACGGGTCGACGCCGGGCGACAACCCGTTCTTCGCCGCCGGCGCTGCGATGGGCGGAGAGGCAGGGGCGAACATCCAGCGCCTGTTCGCATACGGACTGAGGAACACGTTCGGGATCGCGTTCGACCCGGTCTCCGGAAGCCTCTGGGACCAGCAGAACGCCGACGACGCCTTCGACGAGCTCAACCGCGTCGAGCGCGGAATGAACGGCGGCTGGATCCAGATCATGGGCCCGGTCTCTCGCATCGCGCAGTTCAAGCAGATCGAGCAGACGCTGCCTCCGTCGGGCGGGATCCCGGGCGCACAGCTCCAGCAGCTCCGCTGGCCGCCGAGCAACATCGCCGATACCCCGCAGGAGGCGCTCTCGCGCCTGGTCATGCTGCCGGGGGCGACGTACAGCGACCCGGAGTTCAGCTGGAAGTTCGCAGTACCGCCCGCCGGGATCGGCTTCCTTTCGAGCCGCGCTCTCGGGCCGCAGTACGAGAACGACCTGTTCGTCGGGGCCGCCACGCCTGCGACCCTCGGCGGTCACCTCTTCCGCTTCAACCTGACCGGAAACCGGCGGAACATCGGGGTTGACGATCCGCGGCTCGAGGACCGCGTCGCGGACAACCTCACCAAGAACGACATTACCGAGAGCGAGACGCTGCTCTTCGGCACCGACTTCGGTGTCTCGACCGACATCGAGACGGGGCCAAACGGCAACTTGTTCGTGGTCTCACTCTCGCAGGGCGCGGTCTACGAGATCTTCAGGAAGTAGGCGGCGCGGGTCGGGGGCGCGCTCGCGGGCGCGTCCCCGACGTCCTTCGGGGAACGGCTTAGTGGCGCGGCTCCATGGCGCCCAACGCCATGAGCTGAGCCTGGAAGAGCGTCTTGTCGATCTTGCCCTGGTAGATCGGCACGCCTTCCTCGACGCACACCTTGATGATCTCCTGGCGATCGATGTTCATCTCCTTCGCAAGCTCCTCGGGCGTCAGGTGGTTCGCCATATCGCTCCTC
>DATFQE010000053.1:0-5389 GCA_035264445.1 Gaiellaceae bacterium
AGGGGAAGGCGGAGCTGAAGGGACTCGGCGGCGTGTCGGGCGCGACGATCGGCGTCCTGCTGCGGTCGCTGGTCGCGCTCGAGGACGGCGGCGGCACCGAGTTCTTCGGCGAGCCCCAGTTCGAGATCGCCGACCTGCTGAGGACGGCGCCCGACGGCAAGGGCGTCATCACCCTGCTCGAGCTCGCAGCGGTGCAGGACAAGCCGAAGCTCTTCTCGACGGTGCTGATGTGGCTCGTCGCCGAGCTGTTCGAACAGCTTCCGGAGGTCGGCGACCCCGAGAAGCCACGACTCGTCTTCTTCTTCGACGAGGCGCACCTGCTCTTCGACGAGGCGACGAAGGCGTTCCTCGACTCCGTCGAGCGGACGGTGCGGATGATCCGCTCGAAGGGCGTCGGCGTCTTCTTCGTGACGCAGGCGCCGACCGACCTCCCGAGCTCCGTGCTCGGTCAGCTCGGCTCGCGGGTGCAGCACGCGCTGCGCGCGTTCACGCCCGACGACGCGGACGCGCTGCGGAAGGTCGTGCGGACCTACCCGAAGTCCGAGTTCTACGACCTCCAGGAGCTCCTCACCTCGCTCGGCACCGGCGAGGCAGCCGTCGTCGTGCTGTCCGAGAAAGGCGTGCCGACGCCGGTCGTCCACACGCGACTGCGCGGCCCGCAGGCGAGCATGACCCCGTCACCCGACCTCGAGGCGGCCGCAAAGACGTCGCCGCTGGCGCCGAAGTACGGCCGGCGGCTCGA
The DNA here is from genome assembly GCA_035264445.1 of Gaiellaceae bacterium. GTDB lineage: Bacteria > Actinomycetota > Thermoleophilia > Gaiellales > Gaiellaceae > DATFQE01. The sequence continues at coordinate 743 of DATFQE010000053.1, forward strand.
CCGGGAGAGCGCCGCGGACGTGCTCGCAGCCCGGGTGGAAGCCGCGCCCGAGCCCGACACGAAGGAGCCGATCCTGAAGCCGAAGGGCAGCCGAACGAAGCCGCCGAACGCGCCGAGCGATGCGCTGACGGACTTCCTCGGTTCACGTGCGGGGAGGCAGATCGAGCGCGAGGTGATCCGCGGCGTCTTCGGGATGCTGCGAAAGCGGGTCTAGCCTTCTGGGATCCGCGCTTCGAGCGCGGCGCCGAGGGCCTCGCGCACCGGCTCCAGCTCGATGCGGTCGAGAATCTCGCTGAAGAAGCCGCGCACGATCAGGCGCTCCGCCTCGGCCTTCGAGAGGCCCCGCGACATCAGGTAGAAGAGCTCCTCGCGGTCGACCTGGCCGATCGTCGCGGCATGGGTGCAGCGGACGTCGTTGGCGAGGATCTCCAGGCCCGGGATCGCGTCTGCATGGGCTTTCTCGGAGAGGAGCAGGTTCCGGTTCTCCTGGTAGGCGTTCGTCTTCTGCGCATCGCGCTCGACGCGGATCATCCCGCGCCAGACGCACGTCGACTCGTCGCGCAGCGCGCCCTTGAACGCGAAGTCCGACGTGGTCGAGGGGGCCATGTGCTCTTGGAACGTGTCGTAGTCGAGGTGCTGCGTCCCGTCGGAAAAGTAGGCGCCCGTCACGCGCGACGTCGCTCCCGGCCCGGCGAGGTCGTTCTGGATCCGGACCTTGCCCTTCTTGGAGCCGAAGCCGCCGGCGACCCAGTCCAGCTCGGCGTCCCGCTCGACGCGCGCGTGGTGGGACGCGAAGTGCCAGCTCTCGCGCGAGAGGTTCTGCAGCGAGACGTATTCGAGCTTGGCGCCCTGCTCGACGAAGAGCTCGACGGCGGCGTTGGAGTAGCCGCCCAGGTCCGGCCGGGCCGACGCGAACTCCTCGATCAGCGTGAAGCGGCTCTGCTCGCCGGCGACGACGAGCAGTCGCCAGAACAGGGAGCCGTCGTCGACGGAATTCGCGATCCGGACGTAGAGCGGCTGCTCGAGCTCGACGCCCTTCGGCACCTCGACGAGGAGGCCGTGCTTCCACACTGCGGCGTTGTGGGCGGCGAACTTCTCCTCCGCGCCGACGAGCTCGCCGAGCCGCGGATGGTTCTCGTCGAGCGGCTCGAAGCGAACGCCTTCCGGCGCGCGCTCGATCTCGATCCCGCCTTCGCCAACATGTGCGACTGCGGCGACGTCGATGTCGAGCAGCCCCGGTGCCGGTGCGGGCACGCCGGCCCCGTTCGCCGCGAACTCGTCGGGGTCGAAGCCCCGCAGGTCGGTGAAGCGCCACGACTCGTCCGTCGTGGTGGGCATCGGCAGCGCGCGGTAGCGCTCGAGCAGCTCGGACCGGTCGCTCACGGCTGCGAGCCGTCCTTGTACGGCGCGTAGCGGTGGTGGAGCATCAGGCGGTTGCCGTCGGGGTCTCTGAAGAACGCCATGTGGCAGACCCGCGAGTCGTACGGCTGCGCGAACTCGAACTCGACGCCTGCGCTCTGGAGCCGCTCCATCGTCCGGTCGACGTCGGCGACTCGGAGGGCGATCCCGTACTCCGGCCGGTACTCGCCGCCGCCTTTCTGCTCGGGCGTGCTCAGAACGACACCGACGTTCTCGGCCTCGAACTCGGGCCAGTCGGGGCTCGCGAGCGGATTCGGCTTCAGACCGAGCGTGCCGCCGTAGAACTCGGATGCCTGAGCGCGGTCCGTGACGTTCACGCCGATGAACTCCGTGCGCTCCACCTCCTGAACCGGGACGTCGAAGCGTTCGCTCGGCGCATAGCGGCGGTGCAGCTGGACGTGGTTGCCGTCCGGATCTGCGAAGGGAGCGCCCTGGCAGACGCCCGAGTCGAACGTGTCCATCGCGAACTCGACCCCGTCTCGCTCGAGCGTCGTGCGCCCTTCCGCGACATCGGGAACGCGTAGCGCCAGGACACCGCCGTACAGCGAGAGCGCGATCGTCAGGTTGCCGGTCTCGTACTCGACCCACTTGTCGCCGGAGGCGTGCGGGTTACGCGCCAGCCGGAGGGTCTGCCCGTACCACTCGTCCGCCCGAGCCAGGTCTTCGACGGGAACGGCGATGAAGTCGACGCGAGACGCGCCGATCAACCGACGGAACCCTCCATCTGTAGCTGGATCAGGCGGTTCATCTCGACCGCGTACTCGAGCGGCAGCTCCTTCGTGATCGGCTCCACGAAGCCTGAGACGACCATCGCCGACGCCTCCGCCTCGGAGAGGCCGCGAGACATCAGGTAGAAGAGCTGCTCCTCGCCGATCTTCGACACGGTCGCCTCGTGGCCGATGTCGACGTTGGACTCGTCGATGCGGATGTACGGGTAGGTGTCCGAGCGCGACCGCTCGTCGAGGATCAGCGCGTCGCAAACCACCTTCGACCTCGAGCCCTCGGCGCCCTTGGCGACCTCGAGCAGGCCGCGGTAGCCGGCGCGCCCGCCGTTCTTGGAGATCGACTTCGAGGTGATGACCGACGAGGTGCGCGGCGCGACGTGGACGCACTTGCCGCCGGCGTCCTGATGCTGCCCCTCGCCGGCGAAGGCGATCGAGAGCACCTCGCCGTGTGCGCCCTCGCCGACCAGCCAGATCGCCGGGTACTTCATCGTCAGCTTGGAGCCGAGGTTGCCGTCGACCCACTCCATCGTCGCGTTCTCGTACGCGACGGCCCGCTTGGTGACGAGGTTGTAGACGTTGTTCGACCAGTTCTGGATCGTCGTGTAGCGGCACCGCCCGCCCGGCTTGACGATGATCTCGACGACCGCCGAGTGCAGCGAGTCGCTCGAGTAGATCGGCGCTGTGCAGCCCTCGACGTAGTGCACGTACGCGCCCTCGTCGACGATGATCAGCGTGCGCTCGAACTGGCCCATGTTCTCCGCGTTGATGCGGAAGTAAGCCTGGAGCGGCATGTCGACCTTGACGCCCGGCGGCACGTAGATGAAGGAGCCGCCCGACCACACGGCCGAGTTCAGCGCCGCGAACTTGTTGTCGTTCTGCGGGATCACCTTGCCGAAGTGCTTGCGGACGAGGTCCTCGTGCTCGCGCAGGCCCGAGTCCATGTCGAGGAAGAGGACGCCCTGGCTCTCGAGCTCCTCCTTCAGCTTGTGGTAGACGACCTCGCTCTCGTACTGCGCGCCGACTCCGGCCAGGTACTTCTTCTCGGCCTCGGGAATCCCGAGCTTGTTCCACGTGTCGAGGATGTCGGGGGGCAGGTCCTCCCACGACTTGGCCTGCTTCTCGGTCGGCCGGATGTAGTAGTGGATGTTGTCGAAGTCGATCTCGGCCACGTTGCCGCCCCAGGCGGGCAGCGGGCGGGCAAGGAAGTAGTCGAGCGAGCGCAGCCGGGACTTGCGCATCCACTCGGGCTCGTTCTTGTGTTCGGAGATGGCCGCGACGAGCTCGTGACTCAGGCCTCGGCCGGACTTGAAGAAGTAGTCCTCGGGCGCGTGGAAGCCGTACTTGTACTCGTTGCCGATCTCGGCGACGACTTCGGTCTCGGTCACTGCGGCCATCTAGGTCTCGCCTCCACCCACTGGTTCCGGCACGGGCATGAACGCTTCGTACCCCTCGGCCTCAAGCTTATGCGCGAGCTCGGGACCGCCTTCCTCAACGATACGTCCGCCGACGAAGACGTGCACGAAGTCCGGCTCCACGTAGTTGAGGATCCGCTGGTAGTGCGTGATCACGAGCGCGCCCATGTCAGGGCCGACGAGCTCCTTGACGCCGCCGGCGACAACCTTGAGGGCGTCGATGTCCAGGCCGGAGTCGGTCTCGTCGAGGACGGCGATCCGCGGCTGGAGCATCGCCATCTGCAGGATCTCGACCCGCTTCTTCTCGCCCCCCGAGAAGCCGTCGTTCAGGTAGCGCTGCGCAAGCTCGCGCGGGATCTTGAGCCGCTCCATCTCGCCGAGCATCGACTTGCGGAACTCCGGGATCGGGATCGGGTCGTCCTCACCCTTCCTCGCCTTGCGGATCGCGTTGATGGCCGAGCGGAGGAAGCTCGTGACGGTCACGCCGGGGACAGCGTGCGGGTACTGGAACGCCAGGAAGAGGCCGGCCTGCGCACGCTCGTCGGCGCCCGCCTCGGTGACGTCCTCGCCGTCGAAGAGGATCCGGCCTTCGGTGATCTCGTACGCCGGATGGCCCATCAGCGCGTACGCGAGCGTGGACTTTCCGGACCCGTTCGGGCCCATGACGGCGTGGATCTGGCCGGGGTCGATCGAAAGATCGACTCCCTTGACGATCTCGGTGCCGTCCTCCAGCGCGACGTGCAGGTTCTTGAGCTCCAGCAAGGCCAAGTTTGTGCATCCCCTAACGTAGGTGTGAAGCGCTTTCGCGCCTCAATTCGTGACTTCATGGTAGCCCATGGACTCCCGCGCCCGACGTGGTCGGAAACCCCTGCTATTCTCGATTCATGCCTGGTCCTCTCAGCTGGTGGGAGCTTGCGATTCTGCTCCTGTTGCTGCTGCTGATCTTCGGTCCCAAGCGGCTGCCCGAGATGGGTCGCTCGCTCGGCAAGGGCATCCGCGAGTTCAAGGAGTCGATCACGTCGACCGGCAACGACGACGACGACGAGCCCGCCCCGGCGCTGCCGCCGCCCGAGGAAGAGCCGGTGGCGACG
>DATFQE010000054.1:0-2220 GCA_035264445.1 Gaiellaceae bacterium
CCGCCCGAGTCGTACGGCAACCTCCTCCAGCACTTCACCGGCTCGAAGGAGCACAACGTCGCGCTCCGCGAGAACGCCGTCCGCGCAGGCCTGTCGGTGTCCGAGTACGGGGTCGAGGACGTCGAGACTCGAGAGCTCTTCCAGACGCGGAGCGAGGAGGAGCTGTACGAGCACCTGGGCTACCAGTTCATCCCGCCCGAGCTGCGCGAAAACTCGGGGGAGCTCGACGCGGCGCGCAAGGGCGAGCTGCCCACGCTCGTCGAGCCGGGCGACCTGCGCGGCGACCTCCACTGCCACACGACCTGGTCGAACGACGGCAAGAACACGATGGCGGAGATGGTCGAGCGCGCCCGGTCGCGCGGCTACGACTACCTCGCGATCACCGACCACTCGCACTACCTGCGCGACGGGAAGCTGGAGCGCTACTTCGAGGAGATCGTCGCCCTGAACGAGCAGGTCGCGCCGTTCCGGGTGCTCCGCGGGATCGAGGTCAACATCAAGGCCGACGCCACCGTCGACGTCGACGACGAGACGCTGTCGCTCTTCGACTGGGTGATGGCGTCGCTGCACACGAGCTTCGACAGGAACCCGACGGAGCGCGTGCTCGCCGCGATGGACGACCCCCACGTGGACTGCATCGGGCACCTGACCGCGCGCAAGATCAACCGGCGCGGCCCTGCCGACGTCGCCGTGGACCTCGTGATCGCCAAGGCCGCGGAGACGGGCACGTTCCTCGAGATCAACTCGCAGCCCGACCGGCTCGACCTCCGCGACGCGCACGCCAGAGCGGCGGCCGAGGCGGGCGTCCTCGTCGCCGTCAACAGCGACGCGCACGAGCTCCGGGCTCTGGATTGGCCGGAGATCGGCGTCGCCCAGGCCCGCCGCGGGTGGCTGACGAAGGCGCAGGTCCTCAACACCCGGCCTTGGGCCGAGATCGAGACGCTCCTCCGCCGGTGAGCTTCCGCGACGACGGCGCCGCGGCGCTCGACTGGGTCGCGACGTACCTCGAGCGGCTGCGCGAGTTCCGCGTCCTCGCCCGCGTGCAGCCCGGCGAGATCCGCTCGCGGCTGCCCGCGGAGCCGCCGGACGCGCCCGAGCCCTTCCAGGCCGTCCTCGGCGACGTCGACGAGGTGCTCATGGACGGCGTCACGCACTGGCAGAGCCCGCGCTACTTCGCGTACTTCGCCAGCACCGCCTCCGAGGCCGGAATCCTGGCGGAGATGCTGGCGGCGAGCCTGAACCAGGTCGGCATCCTTTGGCGCGCCTCGCCCGTTCTGCAGGAGCTCGAGGAGACGACGCTCGACTGGCTGAGGCAGCTGCTCGGCCTCCCCGAGGGATTCCACGGTCACATCGAGGACAGCGCGTCGGTCGGGACGCTGGCCGCGCTTGCGGCCGCACGCGGCGCCGCAGCGGGCAGGAGAGTCGTCCTCACCTCCGAGCACGCGCACTCGTCAGTCGAGAAGGCCGCCCGCATCCTCGAGCTCGAGCTCCGCAAGGTGCCCGTGGACGAGGAGTACGCGCTCCGCCCCGAGCTGCTCGACCTCGAGCGGGCCTGCGCCGTCGTCGCCACGATCGGGACGACCTCCGCGGCGTCCATCGACCCGGTGCCGGCGATCGCCGACGCCTGCGAGGCCGCCGGAATCTGGCTCCACGTGGACGCCGCGTACGCCGGCTCGGCCGCCGTCTGCGAGGAGCTCCGGCCGCTGTTCGCGGGGTGGGAGCGCGCCGACTCCATCGTGGTCAACCCGCACAAGTGGCTTTCGACGCCGATGGACTGCTCGGCGCTCTGGACGCGGCGCGTCGACGCCTTCCGCGACGCCTTCAGCCTCGTGCCCGAGTACCTGCGCGTCAGCGAGGAGGTCGTGAGCCTGAACGAGGTCTCCGTCCCGCTCGGCCGTCGCTTTCGGGCGCTCAAGCTCTGGTTCGTCCTCCGTTCGCTCGGCCGGCAGGGCCTGCAGGCGATGATCCGCGAGCACGTCCGGCTGGCGGCCGAGTTCGAGCGCTGGGTCGAGGAGGAGCCGGGCTGGGAGGTCTGCGCACCGCGCCGCTTCTCGCTCGTCTGCTTCCGGAGCGACGGAACCGACGCGGAGAACGAGGCGCTGCTCGAGCGCGTCAACGCGAGCGGCGAGGTCTTCCTCTCGCACACCCGCCTCGACGGCCGCTACGTGATCCGGCTCGCCGTCGGCAATGCGCGGACGACCGAGGACGACGTCAGGCTCG
>DATFQE010000055.1:0-6404 GCA_035264445.1 Gaiellaceae bacterium
CGACCTTCACGGGTTACCAGCCGCTGCGCGGCGACCGCCCTACCCGGCGGCGGGACGCAACGGATCGAGCCGCGCTTGGCCGCTGAGACTCCGGGGGCGGCCGGCGCCGCCCCCGCACGTCCGCCTGTTACGGCCAGGCAGGCCCGCCGCCGACGAACAGGGCGGCGAACGCCGCACCGGCGCCGACGAGAGCGAGCTTCGCGCGCGTACGCATCGGCTGTCCCTCCTTTCACGGGTCGAAACTGGGGACAGCCTAGGACCCTGGACCCAGAGTCAAACTACGGGTGGCAACGGCTGTTGTGACTCCGGTTGCAAGGAAGCGCATGGCTCCGGCAGACACATGCTTTTTGTTACGCGAACCGTTAGCTTTCGAAGCATGCCGCGGCGGCCCAGCGACCAGCACATTGACAACCCCGCGGCGGTCGGTCGGCGGCTCCGTCAGACCCGAATCGACGCCGGTCTCTCGCAACGTGCGCTCGCCTTCCCAGGCTGCACGCCGGCGTACATCTCGCGGATCGAAGCCGGCCAGCGCATCCCTTCGCTGCAGCTCCTGCGTGAGCTCGCGAACCGGATCGGCGTGGACGTCGAGTACCTGGCGCGCGGCGACGAGGCGAGCGCGGCGGTGACCGACCCGCTCGCCGAGGCCGAGCTCGATCTCCGGCTCGGTGACGTCGAAGCCGCCGAGCAGCACTTCTCCGCCGTCGCCTCCGGCGACGAGGCCGGCGACCGACAGCGCGCCCGCGCGCTTGCCGGTCTCGGACAGATCGCGTTCGGCAGGGGCGACTCGAACGGAGCCATCGAGGCCTTCGAACGCGCGCTCGAGCTCTCGCCGCGGCTCGAGGGCGACGACCCGGCACTCGCCGACAGCCTCGGCCGCGCGTACGCGATGACGAGCCAGTACGACCGGGCCGTAGCGCTCTTCGAACGTCGATACGACGAGGCGCAGCAGCGGCGCGATCTGATCCAGACCACGCGCTTCGCCGTCCTGCTGGCGAACACGCTCGTGGATTCGGGCTCGTTCGCGCGCGCCGAGGAGCTGCTCGGTAAGGCGCTCGCGCAGCTCGGCGACGACGCCGACCCGCTCACGAATGCGCGACTCTGGTGGACGCAGTCACGACTTCATACGTTGCAGCACGAGCCGACGCTCGCCGAGAGATACGCCCGCCTCGCGCTCGACACGCTCATGCTGACCGAGCACACGCGCTACGTCGCGCTCGCCCGGCAGGTCCTGGCGCACATCTATCTCGACGAGGGCCGCGCGGACGAGGCGCTCGAGGTACTCGAGCCCGCGCGTGCGACCCTCGAGGCGAGCGAGAACGCCTACGACCGTGGCGTCATCCGCGTGGAGCTGGCACGAGCGCTCGTCGAGGTCGGCAGGACCGACGAGGCGATGCCGCTCGCGGAAACCGCGGCCAAGGAGCTACGCGAGGTCAGCCCGATCGACGCCGGACGCGCACACGACGTCCTGGCCGGCGCGCTACGGCGCCGGGGCGACGTCGACGGCGCGATCGCCGCGTCGCAACGGGCGCTCACGCTGTTGCCCGTGAACGACCGGTACCGGCTCGCCGTCTCGTCGAGCCTCGCGGAGATGCTCCGCGAGCAGGGACGGAACGACGAGGCTCTCGACGTGCTCGCCGAGGCCGTTCGCTCGCAGGCGGGCGAGCGCCAGCTCTCGTAGCTCAGGCCCGGCGAACATGGAGGCGCACGACGGTGTGCGCCGCCTGAGTCCGGACCTGGACGAGGTCGCAGAGCTGGTTCGCGATCCACAGGCCTCGCCCGTTGTGCTGCTCACCTCGCGGCTGTTCCCGGCCGGCGAGCGGGTCGTCGATCGAGCCGCTGTCCTCGATCTCACACACGAGCCACCGTGTGCCCTTCCAGATTCGCAGCAACCCGGAGCCGCCCCCGTGGCGGATGCTGTTCGTCGCCACCTCGTTGACGGCGAGGACGAGGTCGTTCGCCCGCGACACGTCGAGCCCCGCGTCGGCCGCGCGCGTCGTCAACAGCTGGCGTAGCGACTTGAGCGTCCCGGCGTCGAACTGAAGCTCCTGGACGGAGGCCGGCGGGGCTGGGAGTGGGTCGCCGAACGGAGCCGAGAACGCCGGTAGGCCCCGGTACGCGCCGCTCTCTCGCCTGATTCCGTCCTCCAGCACCACCGGATGGCTCCGGACCGCCTCCTCGATGACCGCGTCGTCGAGCGCGGCGGTGTCGTACGGGCAGAGCAGTCGGAACGACGATTCTTCGGCGAATGCGAGGTTGAGCAGCGCCTCGTGCCGCTGGGATTCGACGAGCTCGTCCGGCGTGCGGCCCTGGAAGATCGGCTCGCCGATCCCGCGCACGGGGCTGCCGTCGCCGCCGAACTCGTCGAGGAACCGGCGCCAGGCCGGAATGATCCTGGCGGGGTTCGCGCCCACGTCCGCCATGTCGGCGAAGAACACCGCATCGCCGGCGCCGTTCAGCTCGCCCTTGACCCGGTCGAGCTTGGGCGCGGTCAGGACGAGGAGCGTCGGCTCCCCGGCGTCGACGCCCTCGCGGACGAACGGCAGCGCTCCCTCCAGGAACGCCTGGTCGCCTGCGTACAGCAGCGCTTCGTGGGCGAACTGCGAGCTCACCTTCCCACGTCTTACCCGCCGGGCGCCAATTCACTCCCGATTTTTGAGCGAAGATTCGTCCGACATGCGTCTTGCACTCGTCGTCCTCGTCGTCTGCGCCCTCGTCGCGCCCGCGCTCTCGGCAGGCGCGACGACTCGGGTCGACCGCAGCGGGACAATCCTCGTCGACGGCCGCAAGGTCTTCCCGATCGTTCTCGCGAAAGGGCCTGAGCGGGGCTCGACGACCCCGGCCGGCGACGACGCGCTGGCCGAGATCGCCTCAGCCGGCGTCAACTTCGTCAAGGTCGGACCGGGAACGGGCACGTGGACGAGCGCGGACATCGCGGATTCGATCGCGTGGAACCGCGAGGCCGCCGCGCACGGGTTCTACACCTGGGTGAACCTCGCGACGCTCGCGCGTGCGCGGCCGAACTCGTGGCGGGCGGCGTTGCTGCGCAAGGTCATCGGCGCGCTCGAACGCGACCGCTCATCGACCGCGCTCGGAATGTGGAAGGGCGCGGACGAGCCGTGGCGGTACCGGACGACGATTCCATCGCTCCGCTTCGCGTATTGCCTCGCCACGTCGCGCGGAGACCGCCGCTGGTGCGAGGGCAAGCGGCCGGTCGACTCCGACCACCTGTGGGTGACGGTTCAGCCGGCCCGCGGCTCGGGCCCCGAGCTCGCGCGGTACAGCCGCGTCACCGACGTCCACGGCGTCAACCACTATCCGGTCTCGCTCGGCAACCCCGATCCCGATCTCAGCGAGGTGGGGCGCTGGACGGACATCGTGGCGTGGGCGACGCCCAACCACGCGGTCTGGACGACGCTCGGCATCTGCTGGCGGTGGAGCTACGACGGTGAGGGCAACTTCGCCCTGCCGACCCGGCGCGAGCAGCGATACATGATCTACACGGCAATCCTCAACGGCGCCAGGAGCCTCGCCTTCTACGGCGGCAACCTCCCGCAGTGCTGGACCGACGTCGACGCGCGATACCGCTGGAGCTGGACCTACTGGGACCGGGTGCTCGCCCCGCTCGTCCGTGAGATCGCCGCGGTGAGCCCGCTTGCGCCGGCGCTCGTCAATCCGGCGACCACCACCATTCTCCCGACGAGCGACCCGAGCGTGCAGGCGATCAGCCGCCGTGGCGCGGGTGGCGACGTGTGGGTGATCGCCGCGCGAAGCGGGGAGGGCACCGCGACGCTTTCGATCGGCGGCCTCCCCGCGGCGGCGCGCTCGGCGGAGGTCTACACCGAGGCGCGTTCAGTCCCGGCCGCCGACGGCGTCCTCACGGACGCGTTCGGCCGCTGGGACGTGCACGTCTATCGGCTCGCCGCCGGCTAGCTCTCCTCCTTCATCAGCCGGTCGTGCAGCAGGCGCTTGCACTCCTCGCCGCCCTTGCGGCTGTGCTCCTGCATGCGGCGGAAGAGCGTGGCGAGCTGCTGGTCGCCTTCCTTCTCGGCGTCGGCGGCGTACTGCTCGAGCCGCCAGACGTGCTCGAGGCAGAGATGCGTGACGGTGATCAGGTCGTAGTTCTTGTCCTTGACGCCGCTTTCCGGCCGCATCATCTCGGTCGCCATCGTGCCCTCCTTCGTGTCAGTGTGTCCAGACGAGAGGTTCCAGCTCGTCAGGTGCGTAAACACCCCGCGAGGACGCGGAGCGCCTCGTCGAGCTGGTCGTCCGTGACGTACGGCGCCGGCCCGAGGCGCAGGTGGCGGCCGCGGCTGTCGGTGAAGACGCCGGACTCGGCGAGGCGGCGGCTGACGGCCTCGGCGCCGTCGAGCTCGGTCGCGACGAAGCCGCCGAAGGGCTCGCGGTTTTCCTCGACGGCCAACCCGAGCCCGGCGAGGCCGCGCGCGAGCAGCGTTGTCTGGTGGAGATAGCGCTCCCGTAGGCCTTCGGGCGTGAGGCCGTTGTCGGCCCAGAAATCGAGCACCCGTGCGGCGCGGTAGTGGCTGGTCGGGTCGTAGGTCGAGCCGGCGAAGCGGGCGCCGCCGCTCGGATACTCGACCGCGCCCGGCGTCTTCTCGGCTGTCATCTCCTCGAACTCGGCGTACCAGCCCGTGATCGCCGGGCGAAGCTCGTCGGCATGGGCCGGCAGGCGCAGAAAGCAGTTGCCTTCGCCCAGCTGGAGGTATTTGTAGCCGCCGCCGACGACCCAGGTCGCCTGCGACGGGAGCCTGAACGGCAAGCAGCCGAGGGCGTGGTACGCGTCGACGAGGAGCTCGACCCCGCGGGCTTCGCACGCCTCTGCGAGCTCGTCGAGGCCTGGGACGATCCGCGAGTCCTCGAACAGGACCGCGGAGACGAGGACCGCGGCCGTGCGGTCGTCGAGCTCGTCCGCCATCCGCTCGGCGAGGCTCTCGGCCGGGCGGGCGCGCACGTGCACGATCTGGAGGCCGGCCTCGCCGAGCCGCGCCAGCTGGCGGCGGAGCGTGTGAAACTCGCCGTCGCTGGTGATCAGCCGCGGCCGCCGCCCAAGGTCGAGCGCAGACAGGAAGCGGAGCACGAGCGCGTGCGTGTTCTGGTCGAGCGCAATCGCGCCGTGCGGGTCGCCCACGAGGCCGCGAAATCCGTCGCGGACGCGCTCCGCCTTCGCGAACGCGCGCTCCCACTTCTCGTCGACGGCGAGCGCGGCGTCGTCCCACGCCTCGAGCACGCCCTCCCGGCCGACGTCCGGCCACGCCTGGTGGGAATGACCGGTCAGCAGGAGCCGCTCGGACACGCGGAATGCGGCGTAGTGCGGGGCCAGCGCTTCCGCGGCGTTCAAAGCTCGGAGCGGACGGCCCAGAGATCCGGGAAGAACGGCTTGTGGAGCGTCTCGCGCAGGTATGCAGCGCCGGGAGAGCCGCCCGTGCCCGGCCGCGCGCCGATCGTGCGCTCGACCATCTTCACGTGGTGGTAGCGCCACTCCATGAGACCCTCGTCGAAGTCGACCATCCGCTCGGCGACGAGCGCGGGAGCCCCGTCGTCCCGGTAGGCCTCGAGCAGCGCGCGCTGTACGGCCTCGGACTCGACGACCGGCTGGGTGACGTCCCGCTCGAGGATCTCCGCCGGGATCTCGTAGCCCCTCGAGTTCACGTAACGAAGGAACGAGTCGTAGACCGACCGCCGCGTCATCGCCGCCCGGACGCGCTCGCGGTCGACGCTGCCCTCGTGGTAGGCGCCGAGCACGCCGGGGTCGCGGCGGCCCAGGATCGCCTCGAGCTCGCGAAACTGCCCGGACTGGAAGCCCGACGCCGATTCGAGCCGCTCGCGGAACGCGAGGAACTGGACCGGCGTCATCGTCTCGATCACGTCCAGCTGCGCGACGACCAGCTTGAGGATCGTCAGCAGCCGCTTGAACGTCGCCGAGGCCCGCGCCTCGTTGCCCTCCTCGAGCATCCGCTGGAGGTAGCCGAGCTCGTGGATCAGCTGCTTGAACCAGAGCTCGTAGACCTGGTGGACGACGATGAAGAGGATCTCGTCGTGCTCGTCGGAGCGCGGGCGCTGGGCGCCGAGGATCTCCTCGAGCGCGAGGTACGACGTATAGGTGAGCGACTTGTCCTGGGTCACGTTTCCTTGAGCTCCCTGAAGAGCTCCCTCGCGATGATCTCGCGTTGCACCTCGGAGGCGCCTTCGTAGATGCGCGGCGCGCGCACCTCACGGTAGAGGTGCTCGAGCAGGTGGCCCTGCTTCAACGCGCGCGCGCCGTGGACCTGGATCGCCACGTCGACCGCCTTCTGCGCCACTTCGGTCGCGAAGAGCTTCGCCATGGCCGACGCCTTGCGGACCGGCCGCACCCCGGCGTCGTACTGCTCGGCTGCGTCCCGGACGAG
>DATFQE010000056.1:0-7234 GCA_035264445.1 Gaiellaceae bacterium
ACGAAGCCCTCGCCGCGGAGGTCGGGGCGGACGCGATCGTCGACGCGGTCCTCGAGGCCGTCGGCGTGCCCGAGATCGACCTGGTGGAGCGTGCGGCATGACCGCCGCCGGCCTCATCCGCGAACGCAGACCCGACCGCCCGGGGCCGGGCCCGCTTCCGGAGGCCCTGCTGCGCGCGCTCGACCTGAGGATCGGGCGCCGCATCGACGGGCTCCTCGCGGGCGAGCACCGGACGGCGGCGATCGGGGTCGGAACCGAGCTCGCTCAGGTGCGCGAGTGGGAGCCGGGCGACGATGTCCGGCGAATCGACTGGAACGCCACGGCGCGCTCGGAGACCGTCCAGGTCCGTGTCGACGTGGCCGAGCGGGCCCTGACGTCGTGGCTGCTCCTCGACGTCTCGCCGTCGATGCGCTTCGGAACAGCCGACCGCCGCAAATGGGACGTGGCCGAGGGCGTCGCCGTCGCGATGGGCCACCTCGCCTCGCGGCGCGGCAATCGGATCGGCGTCGCCACCTTCGGCGCGAACGACTCGCTCGCGCTTCGCCCGCGCCAAGGCCGGGTGGGGCTGCTCTCGGTCCTGCTCGCGGTCCGGCGGGAGCCGGAGACCGAGCGGGTGGGGCGGACGTCGATCGGCACGGCCGTCACCCAGCTCGCCCGGGTCGCGCGGCAGCGCTCGCTCGCCGTCGTCGTCTCGGACTTCCGCGGCCCGCGCGACTGGCGTGCCCCGCTGCTCCGGCTCGCCGGAAGGCACGCCGTGGTCGCGGTCGAGATCAGGGATCCTCGCGAGCAGGAGCTGCCGAACGTCGGCTTCGTCTGGCTCGTCGATCCCGAGACCGGGCGGAAGGCTCACGTCGACACCGGCCGCCGCCGGCTGCGCGAGCGCTTCGCCGTCGCTGCGGCCGACGACCGGGCCGATGTCGCTCGCGAGCTCGCGTCGCTCGGCGTGCCGCATCTCGTCCTCTCGACCGGAGGCGACTGGCTGCGCACGTTCGCCTCGTTCTTCGCGACCGAGAGGAGGCGACGATGAGCTTCGCAACCCCGTTCGTGCTCTGGGGACTGCTGCTGATCCCGCTCGGGCTGATCGCCTACTGGCTGGTCCAGCGCCGGCGGATCAAGTACGCGGCTCGCTTCACGAACCTCGACCTGCTCGTCAACGTGGTCGACGCCACTCCGGGCCGCCGGCGGCACCTGCCCGCGCTGCTCGCGCTGGCGGCGCTCGCCGCGTTGGTCGTCGCGATGGCGAGGCCGCAGAAGGTGGTCGCGGTCCCGCGCGAGGACGCCACCGTCGTCCTGACGATGGACAGCTCCGCATCGATGAAGGCGACTGACGTCGCTCCCAGCCGCCTCGATGCCGCGAAGTCTGCGGCGACCACGTTCCTCGACGACGTTCCCGAGCGCTTCCGCGTCGGCCTCGTCTCGTTCTCGAGCGCGGTCCGGGTGTTGGAGGAGCCGACCGACGACCGGGACGCCGTGCGCTCGTCTCTCGAGTCGATCCAGGGTGACATCGGGACTGCGCTCGGCGACGCGATCGAGGCCTCGGTCGCGCTCTCCTCCGAGCCGGGGGCGACCGAGGACACCGCGGGTAAGAAGCCGTTCTTCGCCGTCCTGCTGCTCTCCGACGGGGCGAACACGACCGGCAGCGAGCCGCTTGCGGTCGTGGACGAGGCGAAGAAGGCGGGCGTGCCGATCTACACGATCGCGCTCGGAACGCCGTCGGGAACCGTTGACGTCACCGACGACTACGGCCAGACCCAGACGGTCAACGTTCCGCCCGACCCGGCGACGCTGAAGCAGATCGCCGACGAGACCGGCGGCCGCTTCTTCGAGGCGCCGACGGAGGCCGATCTCAAGGCGGTGTACGAGCAGATCGGCTCCCAGGTCTCGTGGGAGGACGACGAGCGCGAGCTGACGGCGGCTTTCGCCGGTGCCGGCGCCGTGTTCCTCCTGGTCGGCGCGAGCCTCTCCGCGCTGTCGTTCGGGCGGATCCCGTGAACGTGATCCGGGCGGCTTTGGCTGCCCGGATCGCGTCTCTTACGAGTCGAGGTCCGCGAGCCGCCGTGCGATCTCGGCGCCGCTCGAGGCGACGAAGCGCGCGCCCTCGACCAGCGAACGGGCGCGGGCAAGCGCGAGCTCGTCCGTCGGATCGGCGACCGCCACGACGGGGAGACCGCGCGAAAAGCCGAGCGCTACGGCGCGGAACAGGCGTGCCGTCGACGCAGGTAGCAGGCGGGCCGCGTCGGGGTCGGGCTCGACGTCCGTGAGGTCGACATAGGGGATCCCGCGCTGCTCGCCGAGGAAGCGCATGAGGTCCTCGCGTGTGACGAACTCCTCCTCGATCAGGATCTCACCGAGCCGGCGTCGGCGCGCAGTCGCTTCCTGGAGCGCCCAGGCCAGATCGGCCGGCGTGACGAGCCCGGCCTCGACGACGAGGGCGCCGAGCGGCTCCGACCGCGGCTCGAGCTCGGGCAGCCGGGCGAGCAGCGGGCTGCTCCCGTGCACGACCCGCAGACGGTTGCGCAGGCCGGTGCCGAATTCCAGCTTCGATTCGTTGTCGAACAGCCGCAGTGGCTCCACGGGCGGAACGTAGGCCCGAGAGTGTTCTCGCGCGTCCCCCGTTCAGGGCAGGCGCGGCGACCACGCGGCGGACAAAAGCCCTGCAATCAGGAGGAGTCCCGCGCCGAGGGCCATGAACCACGAGGTGATCTCGACCTCACCGGGCTTACGCCCGAGGTCGGAGCCGAGCTGCTCGTAGACGCGCTCCAGCGTCTTCGCGTCCTTGGCCTCGGAGAACTCGCCGCCGGTCATGCGGGCGATCTCGCCGAGCGTCTCGGGGTCCGGCGGTACGGGGATCTCGCGCTCGCCGAAGCTGGGCGGCATCGGCTGGCCCGGCGAGCCCGGGTCGAAGCCCGGCCCGAAGTCGCCGCGCAGCACGCCCTCGGGCGTGCCCAAAGCGATCGTGTAGACCGGGATCCCCGCGTCGGCGGCGAGCTGCCCGCCCTCGAGCGGTTGCAGCCGCCCGCGGGTCTGTGACCCGTCCGAGAGGAACAGGATCGACACGAGCTTGTTGCGCTCCTTCTGCGACTCCCCCTGCGCGTAGTAGGCGATCGTCTGACCGGGGCCGTCGTCGTCGGGCGCCAGCTCCGGAACCGCCTGCTCGCCCAGCTCGACCGCGGCCCGCAGCGCGTCGCCGATCGCCGTGCCGCCGTAGCCGCTGAAGACGCCGATCTCGCCGATCGAGTCCCGCACGATGTCGTGGTCGGTCGTGGGCGGTGCGGCCACCTGCGCCTCGCCGGAGAAGACGATCATGCCGACCCTGAGGCGGTCGGGCACGCGGTCGAGGAACGTGCGGAGTGCCGACTTGGCCGCCTCCAGGCGCGTCGGCTCGACGTCGCGCGCCTGCATCGACAGGGAATCGTCGATGACGAGGATCACGGTCGCGCGCTCCTCGGGCACCATCGTGTTCCGCTCGGGCCGGGCGATCGCGGCACAGACCGCCGCCAGCGCCAGGAGCGCCAGGATCGGCGGCACGTAACGGCGCCAGGTCGAGCCGCCGGCGACTGCGGCCAGGACCTCCATGTTCGTGAAGCGGACGGCGTAGCGCATCCGTCGCCGCTCGGCGAGGATGTAAAGGGCGACCGCCAGCGGGACCGCGAGCAACGCCACCAACAGCCAGGGCGATTGGAAGCTCATAGCCGCAGCCCTCTCGCACGACGTTCCGGGCCGGCCGTTTCAGACGGACGCGCGGGCAAAGCCCGTACGTCCTGAAGGAGACACCGCAAGCGGCGTCTCATCGAACCCTCGAGCAGACCGCGTGCACCTGGACGACCGCCTGAACCGACGCGACTTCGACGTCGGCGGTCACGACGACCGAGACCCGGCGGCCTCGGATGCGCTGGGCGCCGGTGACGCTATCGACGAGGCTGGAGCTCGGCGTGTTGCGCATGAAGAACCCGAAGGCGTGCGAGGCGCCCACGAGGCTCTCACGTGCGAGACAGCTCTTCACGGCGGCGCTTCGGCCCGGAGGGATCTCGTTCTGTGCCACGCGCCGGACCGTGGGGCGGCCGGGCTTGAACGCCGTCGGGATCCGGCCACCCCCGCCGCCGGGCATGCAGCCGACGTGCGGGCGGAACGTCGGCGCGCGAGCGGTGCCTCCGACGTAGCTCGCGTAGAAGACCACCGCGCGTGCCGTGGCGACGCCCGGGGTGACCGGCGCGCCGATGATGCCGAGGAACCCGACGTCGATGGCGCGGTGGCTCAGCTCGGCGTCGAGACCCGCCGCCACGTACCCGCGCGGGCACATCAGCTGCCACTCGACGCGCGGCCGCGGGACGCTGTTCCCGGTCGGGATCACGACCCACGGGCCGTGAACGGGGACGCACTGCTGGAGGCCGCGGCACTCGTCGGTCGCGAAGGCGGGCGCGGGGGCGACCGCGAAGGCCGTGGCCGAGAGGGCGGCGACGACGAGAAGGCGCTTCACGGCACCCTCCGGAACCAGAACACCGACATCAGGCCGCCGACGAGCAGCAACGCCGCCGACCCGCCCGCGAAGACGTCGGTGACCTCGCGGGACTTGTCCCGGTGCCCGAGGCGCGAGCCGAGGTCCTCGTACACCTGCTTCAGGTCCTCGTCGTCGGTCGCGGTGAAGAACTCGCCGCCGGACAGCTGCGCGACCTCGCGGAGCACGTCGGGGTCGGGCGGCACCTGGATCCGCGTCCGTAGCCCGCCCGGGAGCTCTTCCTCGACGACGCCGTTCGGCGTCCCGACGAGCACGGTGTAGATCGGCACGCTGAGCGACTTCGCCTTTCGCGCGGCGGCCTGCGGCTGCTGTGAGCCGCCGTCGGGAGCGCCGTCGGAGATCAGCAGGACGGCCTTCGGCGGGCGCTTGCCGTCCTCCGTCACCTGGTCGCGCCCGAGCTCGGCCGAGAGTGCGATCGCGTCGCCGATCGCGGTGCCCTCGCCGGGTTTCAGGTTGTCGATCGCCTGCTCGACGAGCGTACGGTCCTCCGTCGGCGGAAGAGCCGCGTTCGCGCGCGACGCGAAGGAGACGACGCCGATCCGGAACTTCTTCGGCACCTTGTCCACGAAGGCGCGCGCGGCTGCCTGCGCGGCGCCGAGACGCGTCGGCTCGACGTCGTCGGCCTTCATCGAGCGCGAGACGTCGACGGCGAGCACGACCGTCGCCTCCTCGCGCGGCACGCTCACCACCGCGTGCGGCCGGGCGACGCCGACGATCATCGCGGCGAGCGCGACGAGCAGGATCGCGAGCGGGAGGTAGCGGAGCCTGCCGGGCGAGCGGTCGACCGCATTCGGCAGCAGCGCGGTGTTGCCCCAGCGCGACGCGAAGCGCAGCTGCCGCCGCTCACGGGCGTAGTAGAGCGCGACGAGCACCGGTATCAGGACGAGCCCGATCAGGACGAGCGGTCGGGAAAAGCTCACCTGACTCCCCGCTTCAGGAAGAACGCCAGCGACCGTAGCCAGTCGCCCGAGGTCGTCAGCACGTGGTGGCGGGCGCCCGCGGTCGCAAGCTCACGCGCCAGCGCATCGCGCTCGGTCGCCGCCGCCGAGGCGAACCGCTCGCGCAGCCGCCGGCTCCGAGTGTTGACTCGCATCAGCTGCCCGGTCTCCGGATCGACGAGCCAGAGCTCGCCGACGTTGGGCAGCTCCTGCTCGCGGGGATCGCGGATCTCGATCGCGAGCACGTCGTGACGGCCTGCGAGCTCCAGGAGCGGCCGGCGCCAATCGCGTGGCCCGCGGAAGTCGGAGACGATCGCGACGAGCGCCCGCTGGCGCGAGATGGCCGCTGTTCGCGTGAGCGCCTCGCCCAGCGACGTCGAGCCGACCCGATCCTGCGGCGGCTCGCGCCGCAGCGCCGTCAGCAGCCCGATCAGGCCGAGGCGCCCCTGCCGCGGCGGGAGCGCTCGCGGCTCGTCGTCGCCGAACGTGACCACGCCGAGCCGGTTGCCGCGTCGCGTCGCGACGTGGCCGAGCGCGACGGCAACGCCCTCGGCGACGTCCGTCTTGCGCCGGTCGGCGGTGCCGAACTGCATGGACGGCGACGTGTCGAGCACGAGCCAGGTCACGAGCACGCGCTCGGCGAGATGCTCGCGCACGTGCGGCTCGCCCGTGCGGGCGGTGACGTTCCAGTCGATCCGGCGGACGTCATCGCCGGGCACGTACGGGCGGATCTGGGCCAGCTCGGACCCGTCGCCGTGGACGAAGGCGCGGTAGTCGCCGGCGAGCAGCCCTTCCATGCGGCGTCCGACGTCGATGTCGAGCGCGCGAAGCAGGCCCTCGGGCAGCGGCCCGGGACCCGGGCGGTCAGGCGTCCGCTCGGCCCTGAGCAGGCTCATGCGGCGCTGACGGCCGGCCGTGTCGTGAGGTCGATCTGCGGCACGGGCACGGCGCCGATCACCTGGTCGAGGATCGTCTCGGAGCTCACCTCCTCGGCAAGAGCCTGGTACGTCAGGACGAGCCGGTGCCGTAGCGCGTCCTTTGCGAGCGCGAGCAGATCGTCGGCGAGGACGTAGTCGCGGCCGCGAATCAGGGCGAGCGCACGGGCGGACTGGACGAGGCTGATGGGGCCGCGCGGGCTCGCTCCGTACGCGATGTACGGCGCGATGTCGGTCAGTCCGGCTGCGCCCGGGTCGCGGGTGGCGGTGGCGACGGTGACCGCGTAGCTCACGAGCGCAGGATCGACGTAGATCTCGTAGACCGCGCGCTGCAGGCCCTTGAGGTCGTCGAGCGAGAGTGCTTCGCGAAGGTCCGGCGGCGCGACGAGCTGCCGCTGCACGATCGTGAGCTCCTCGTCGTGCTCGGGGTACCCGATGACGATCTTCAGCATGAAGCGGTCGACCTGGGCCTCCGGCAGCGGATACGTGCCCTCGGACTCGATCGGGTTCTGTGTCGCCATGACCAGAAACGGCTCGGGCACCGGGTACGTGTCGTGTCCGATCGTCACCTGGTGCTCCTGCATCACCTCGAGCAGCGCGGACTGCACCTTGGCGGGCGCGCGGTTGATCTCGTCCGCGAGCAGGAAGTTGCAGAAGACCGGGCCGAGCTCGGTCTCGAACTGGCCCTCGCGATAGATGCGCGTGCCGACGAGGTCGGACGGCACGAGGTCGGGGGTGAACTGGATGCGCGAGAACGAGCCGCCGAGGACGCCCGCGGTCGTCTTGATCGTCAGCGTCTTCGCGAGGCCGGGCACGCCCTCGATCAGGAGGTGGCCCTGCGCGAG
>DATFQE010000057.1:0-18155 GCA_035264445.1 Gaiellaceae bacterium
GCGTGATCGCCGCGTCGCGCGTGTAGACGTGGTTCGGATTCTGCTCGAGTGCGCGCCGGCCGTGCTCGTCGACGATGTCCGGGAGACGCACCACCTCGACGCCTGCGCTCTCGAGCGACGCGACGAGTACCGCATGCTCGCTGGCGAACCGCTCCGGGTCGGGGTGGGCTCTGAAGAGCGAGCGCTCTTCGAGCTCCTCGGCCGGAACGTCGAGAAGGGGCTCGAGGGCGCGCGTCTCTGCCGGGTCGTGGACGAGGACGCGCACGGGCCAGGCCTCAAACTCGCTCAGGGGCTCCATCGAACGGCTTATGTAACCCGCGCGGAGCCGGCCTCGACTTCGCGGTACTCGCCTGTCTCCACGAGCTGCGCCAGCCGGTCGACGGCATCCCAGACGTCGACGAAGCGGCTGTAGAGCGGGGCGAAGCCGAGCCGCACGGTGTCCGGCGGGCGGAAGTCCGGGATCACGTCGGCGCGCTCGATCAGCGCGCGGCACAGGCGCCAACCTTCGTCGTGTCCGAGGGAGACGTGCGCGCCGCGCCGCGACGGATCCCGGGGAGTGTTCAACCGTAACCCGAACGGTGCGAGGCGCTCGTCGTGAAGCGCGATCAGGAGCTCCGTCAGCGCGAGGGCCTTTTCATGCGCGCGCTCGACCCCCGCCTCGAGGATCAGCTCGACTCCCGCCTCGACCGCTGCGAGCCCGAGGACCGGCGGCGTTCCGGCCAGGAAGCGCTCGATCCCGGACGCCGGCTCGTAGCGCGGTCCCATGGCGAACTGGTCTCGCTGGCCGAACCAGCCCCAGATCGGTGAACGCATTTGCTCCTGAAGATCGGTGCGGACGAAGAGGAACGCGGGCGCGCCGGGGCCGGCGTTGAGGTACTTGTAGGTGCAGCCGACGGCGAGGTCAGCGCCGGACTCCGCGAGAGCCAGCGGCATGACACCGGCGGAGTGGCTGAGATCCCACAGGATCAGCGCCCCGAGCTCGTGGGCCGCCTCGGTGATCGCCCTGAGATCCGCGAGCGCGCCGGAGCGGTACGAGACGTGGGAGAGGACGACCAGGGCGACGTCGCCGGCGCGTGATGCGCGAGCCACGTCTTCGGCCGACGGGCCCGAGACAGGGTCGGACGCCATACGGCGCAGCTCGAGTCCCCGACTGGCTGCGATCCCCTCGAGCACGTAGCGATCCGTCGGGAACTCATGCTCGTCCACCAGCACGACGCCGCGATCGGACAGGAGATCGAGACCGGCCCACGCCAGCTTGTAGAGGTTGACCGTCGTCGAGTCGCACGCCAGCGTCTCGCCGGGCTTCGCCCCGATCACCCGGCCGATCCGGTCGCCGACGCGAACGGGAAGCTCGATCCAATCGCCCCAGCCGCCGACGAGCCGCTCGCCCCAGTCGCGCCCGACCGTCTGCAGCCGCTCGACGGTCTCCAGCGGTAGGCGTCCGAGTGAGTTTCCGTCCGCGTAGATTCGTTCCCGGGCGGTGAGAACGAAGCGCTCCCTGAAGCCTGCAAGCGGGTCGCGCCTGTCGAGCTCCTCCGCATGGCGGCGATCGAGCGTCGTCGGGACCGGAGTCCCGTCGGAGTTCGGCGAGGTTCCCGAACGCATCCAGCGTGCCGCGCTGTTCTAGGGGAGCTCCGTCATCGCGCTGCCTCGGCCGCGGCGGACCGGCTCCGCTGCGGCGAGTACTCCGCCGCCGGTCAAGAACTCGATCCCGGTGGCGGCACCGATCTCGCCTGCATCGACGATTCGGTGACCACGGAGGCCGAGCGCCGTCGCCTCCGGAGTGGCGAGGAACGCCGGCTCGGCGCCCGTGTTGGCCGCGTTACGCTGGCTCGCGCGCGGGTCGGCGATCGCCTGCGGCAACGTCATCCCCAGGTCGACGCGGTCGAGGAGGAGCTGGAGCACGGTCGTGATGATCGTGGCGCCGCCCGGAGAGCCGAGCGCGAGGAACGGCTTACCGGCCCTGGTCACGATTGTCGGGGCCATCGAGCTGCGCGGGCGCTTGCCCCCTTCGACGCGATTCGGATGTGTCGTCGAGTCGAAGTTGAAGTCGGTCAGCTCGTTGTTGAGAAGGAAGCCGAAGCCGGGCACGAGCAGTCCGGCACCGCCCGTGGACTCGATCGTGAACGTGTACGAGACGACGTTTCCCGCCATGTCCGACGTGGTCAGGTGCGTCGTCGTCTCGGCACCTTCGTAGGGATACGGATCGCCCGGTGGCACGGGGCCGGGCGCGGCCGTCTCGGTGATCAGCGCCCGTCGCGTCGCCGCGTACTCCTCCGAGAGCAGTCCTGCGAGCGGCACGTCGAAGTAGGCCGGATCGGCGAGGTAGGCGTTGCGGTCGGCGAAGGAGTATCGCGACGCCTCCAGGTAGTAGTGCAGGGCACGCTCGCGGGTCATCGACCCGAGGTCGTAGCCCTCGAGGATGTTCAGCGCCTCGCCGACGGTCGAGCCGCCGCTCGAGGGCGGCCCCATCGAGTAGACGTCGAGCCCGCGATAGTTCACGTGCGTCGGCGCCCGCTCGGGAGCGACGTAGGTGTGCAGATCGCGCATCTTCATGACCCCGGAGCGCCAGACGTGATTCGCGGTCGGCGCGACCGGCGGGTGCTGGACCGTCTGCACGAGCGCGTCCGCGACTGCACCGCGGTAGAAGCCCTTGGCGCCGAGGTGAGCGATCCGCTCGTACGTCTTGGCCAGCGCCGGGTTCGTGAACACGGTGCCGACGTCGCGCGGCGTGCCGTCGGGGTCGAGGAAGAGGGCGGCGCTGGCCGGGACGTCGTCGAACCAGTCGCGGTTGGCGTTGACCTGGTCGAACCACACCTGGTCGATGAGATAGCCGTGCCGCGCGATGTGAATCGCCGGCGCGAAGACCTCCGCGAGCGACATCGTCCCGAACTTCTCGAGCGCCTCGGCCCACGTCTCCACGGTCCCGGGGACGCCGACCGAGAGGCCGCTGTAGCGCGCGCTGTTGAACGGCAGCGGTGCGCCGTTCTCCCAGAACGAGGTCGGATGCATGGCCGCCGGTGCGGTCTCCCTCCCGTCGATCGTCGTCACGCGGCCGCCGGCCGTGCGAACGACCATGAAGCCGCCGCCGCCGACTCCACACGAGAACGGCTCGGTGACGCCGAGGACCGCCGCGGTGGCCACGGCCGCGTCGACGGCGTTCCCGCCGCGTCTCAGGATGTCGATCCCGGCCTGGGTCGCCAGACGCTCCACGCTGGCAGCCGCCCCTCCGGTGCCGATCGACGTGGCCGGCCCCGAGCCGCTCCCCACATCAGCGGCGGCGGGAACTCCGACGACGAGTGCGACGGCGGCTGCAAGCGCGACGAGCAGCTGCGGACCCTTGAAACGCATGGCTCCCCCTCAGGCGGCGTAACGGTTGCGGCCACCCTACGCGCCGCTCACGAACGGCACAACCAGGGTCGGCGCAACGTGAGAGGCCGCCCCTCGCGGGGGCGGCCTCTCAGATCAGCGAGATGCAGCTACTCGGGAACCGGCCGGACTCATAAACGCTCGCGCAAGAAACGAGTTGCGTCCGGGTCTTCTTAAGAGAGAAACGACGGGCCGGGGGACGGCCGTGCGGATAGCCCTGTCGGGGGCTCCCCTCACCGCGCGCCCGGCCCGTCGTATTAGCTCGAACGTTCGAAGCTCGATGCTGCCGCGATCGACGACAATCCGTCATCGCCGTCTCGTATCCGGCGGCCGCGTCAGTGGCAGGTCTCGGGGACGTCGCCAAGCGAGAGCGTGACGCGCGAGAGCGCCGCCCATTGGTCGGGCCTCGTACCCAAGAAGTCGTAGAGGCTCACGCCGACGACGCCGCAGGCGAGCGCCGTACCGACGAATGCATTCACCTCCCAGGGGCCGGCGAGGTTCGCGATCCCGCCGATCACGTGAATCTGAACGGCCGGATCCCTCGTCCCACGCCGGATGAGCGCGACGTCGCGGAGCGTGTCGACGCGTCCGCGAGGTCCGCTCGCGCCGTACGCGAAGTAGGTCATCGGCAGGAACACGTCGAACGACTGCGCTAGACCCCGGTACGGGAAACCGGGCCAGTATCCCGGGTCGAGGCGCATCCTTCGCCCGGACGGAACGATTGCACCGAGCGGGTACGACAGGCCCGCTGACCGGCGGATGGATGTAGAGAGCCTCAGAAGCCTCGCCGTCCGCCGCGACGGCGACCTCACGACCCGCGCCTCGATGTCGAGCGCGAACGAGTCGAACTCATCTCCGTCGGAGGTCCGGAACCGAATCGCCCGCATCGCGCGGCGATAATCGAGAGCAAGCTCGGAGAGCGAGGGCAGGTACCAGGCCACGACGTTGATGCCGCGGTCGTGCGCGGCGGCGATGAACCGTGCGACGAGGTCGGGCCGAACGACGTCTTCGGCCCGCCGGTAGTTCGACGTCTGGAGGAAAAGCGTGGCGACGCCGTGGGCGCTCATCGCGTTGACGGCTCGTTCCGGCTGGGCCCAGGCCGCCGCGTCGTAGACGTCGACCCACGTGCCCAGACCTGCGTAGGCGTCGACCGACGCCTCGCCGGCGAGCGAGGCCGGCGCCTGCGCAGATGCCGCGACGAGCACGATGGCCGCCGCAGTCGCGGCCGCCGCAAATACGAACCGGAACGAGCATGCGCTCACGAGTACGATCGAGTTTCCCACGGCGCCCCGACCCGAGCTACCCCGAGGAGAGCGGCGACCTCGGCCGGAAGCTCGCGCCGCCGGCCTCGCTCCAGCCCCGCCGCCGCCGCACCCATCCCCGCAGCGAGGATCCCGACACCGAGCAAATGCACGAACAACGCCACTTCGTACTGCGTCATCGCGGCCGATTATCGGGCGCCAAGCCGCGCGGGCGCGACTACTCTCGCAGCTGTGAAACGGCGTCCAGCGCTGATCCCGCTCTCGCATTACCACCACCACGCGCTTGCAGCGGCACGCCGGTTACGGCTGGCCGCTGACGGCGGCGACGCGTCGGCGGAGGCCGCGGCTTTCGAGCGCTTCTTCGCCGAAGAGTCGGTGCGTCACTTCCGCGACGAGGAGGAGCGGCTGTTCCCGCTGGTCGCGCACGCGGAGGAAGCAGAGCCGCTGGTCGTGCGGGCTCTGCTCGAGCACCAGCAACTGCACGCGCTTGCGCGGCGGCTGAGGACAGGGCAGACCGCGCCGATGCGCGAACTGGCCGAACTGCTCGAGGCCCACGTGCGCTTCGAAGAGCGCGAGCTATTCCCGCTGATCGAGCGCCTGCTCGGAGAGAGTCTGGAGAGCCTCGAACTCGGCGGCGAACGCGATCCATCGCTTGCAGGACGCGGGCCTGTCTGGGGCGCCGAGTCTGAGGATCTGAACGCGACGCTGCTCGTCTGGAGCGCGGGGGACGGCCCGCCTGAGCACGTCAACGACGAGCGCGATGTGCTCATCTTCGTCGTCAACGGTGCAGCGACGATCATCGTCGATGAGCAAGAGCACGAGCTCGCGGCGGGCGAAGCATTGATCATCGGCAAGGGCCGGCGGCGGCGCGTAACCGCCGGGCAGGAGGGTGTCCGGTATCTATCCGTCCACCTGCGCCGCCCGCCACTGCAAATCAAGAAGACCGCCGATCACGGCCCCGGCTGACGGGGGCTCGCTCAGCGGCTCGGACGTGGCATGCGCCGTGTTGGGCCGCAGCCGAGTGAGGGCAACCGCAGCAGGCGCGTCGTCGGGCGCCTATTCCCGCGTAGCCGTTTCGTTACTGCACGCGGTCGATCGCCGGCTCCGGATGCTCGCCGAGGTACTCCACCCACGCGCTCTTGACGCAGGGGTAGTGCTTGGATGCCTCGACCAGGTCCATGAAGCTCGCGATCGTCATCTGGAAGCGTCGCCGAAGCTCCTCGTTCTCGATTTGCCCGTCGCTGTCGAGCGCGAGGTGCGCCCTCGCGAGCGAGAACATGTCGGGGTAGATGCGAGCGCCGAGATGCTCGAAGGGGACTCGCAGAGCCCAGACGCCCCGGTTGCCGCCGACCATCGACGGCGAAGCCGACAGCAGCAGAGCGTGTCGCTCGTGGAAGGGTTGTGGGTGGAAGCGCGAGACCCAGTCGACGGCGTTCTTGAGCACACCCGGCATCGAGGCGTTGTACTCGGGCGAGCAGATAACGAACGCATCGCACGCCTCTAGCCGCCGTCGCAGTTTATCGGCGCCGGCCGGGAACCCTTGGTCGCGCTGAACATCGGCGTTGTAGGAGGGACAGTCGAACTCCGTCATCGAGCCGAAGTCGACCGTCCCTCCGTTGCTTTCGATCCCGCCGGCGGCCAGCTCCGCAAGGCGCGTATTCAGCGAGCCATCGCGCAGCGAGGCGGAGAAGACAAGGAACGAAACTGGCTCGCGTGCCAGCCCGTCGACCATCGCTGTCTCTCCAGAAAGTGACGTCGTCGGACCTTACTCCCGAGCCGAAGCCGCAGGAAGGTGACGAGGTGGTCCATCAGGCTTTCCTCGACGATCTGCTCGTCGTGTCACTTCGCGACGGAAGGTGTGTGTGAACCTGACCGCGAGAGCGTTGGGCGCGTGACGATGCTCGGCGCCGGCGTCGTCGAATCCGAGCGCGGATGGTTCGGCGTAGTAGCGGGCAGTGCGCGGGATGTCCTCCCACCGATCGAGTGAACGACCGCTGAACCGAGTGGGGACGTTTCCAGGAAACCGTCTCAACCCTCTAGGAGGCAAGAAATGACGGAACCGACCCTTTACGAACGGCTCGGCGGCGTATTCGCCATTGCAGCGGTGGTCGACCACTTCAGCGACGCTGTTGTGCGAAACCCGGTCGTCGGCCAGCAATCGGAGAACCCCCAGCTCCGGGAATGGCATACGAATAATCTGGGCAGACTTCCGGGCCTCAAGTTCATGCGCACCCTGTGGGTATGCGAGGTCGCCGGTGGACCCCAGCAGTACTCGGCCACGAAACCAGGCGGTACTTCTCTCGGCTTGGAGGAGGCCCACCGGGA
Source organism: Gaiellaceae bacterium (assembly GCA_035264445.1). Classification (GTDB taxonomy): domain Bacteria; phylum Actinomycetota; class Thermoleophilia; order Gaiellales; family Gaiellaceae; genus DATFQE01. The sequence goes on from DATFQE010000057.1 coordinate 6,957, forward strand.
ACTGAAAATCACGCCTGCCGAGTTCGACGAAGTAGCGACGGAGCTCGCGCGAACGCTTGACGCCTTCAACGTCCCCGAGCAGGAGAGGGAGGAGGTCCTTGGCGCATTTGCCGCGCACAAAGACGAGGTGACTCGGGGCTCTCAGTAGCCCCGCCGACGGGAGATCGACCTGGAACTACGTCACATGCGAAAGAACGCTCGCAACCAAGCGGCCTGGCGTACTCTCGATGGGTCAAATGTACCCCCTGTCTGTATCACTCTTCCGTTCCCCGGCCCTGGCCTCTAGGGGCCGGGCCTCGTCCGCCCGGCGTCTAGGGAGTGTCTTGCCCTAGCGCCCAGATGAACAGGGCGAGCCAAACCACGAATGTCCCAACGCCGAAGAGCGCCGCAGCCTGGCCCACGACGGAATTCTGGCGGCGTCTCTCGGCCCATCGCCAGCCGATCAGTCCGGGCGGAATCGCTATCAGAGAACAGAGAATGCTCGCGACCCCCAGGTTCGCCGCGGTGTTGTCGCTGATCGCATCGAGCCCCTCGCCAAGAACGAGGAAGCCGAGACCGGCGACGACTCCCACGACCGCAACCACTAAGCCGACCAGACTCACGATGACAGGCGCGAGACGCACGAGACCAATCTTCCCTTAGGAGCGGGGGAACGTTGCCCTCGAACTGGGCCGGCACACCGTCCACCAGTTCACGAGGGACGGACAGCCGATCTGGATCAACGCCACACGCGTGCCTCTGCCCAGGGGCTACCTGGGATACCCCCAGGGTCTCCGGGCTTACATCGCGTACGCGATTCCTTCCGGCTCCCTCGCTTCCTCCAAGGAGAGCATGTTCGTGGAGAGGAGCCCCGATGGCTCGACTGGCCGTTGGTGCGTCGATCTCGCCTGCTCAGGAAGGTGCCGGTGTGCAGGGAGATTCCAGGTGGGCCGTGCTGGACTCGAACCAGCGACCTTGGGATTAAAAGTCCCCTGCTCTACCAGCTGAGCTAACGGCCCTTCGCGGCCAGTGTAGAGCCGGGTCAGCGCAGCGGCAGCTGCGCGCGGACGACCGTTCCGGCGCCGAGCGGGCTCCTCACCTCGAAGCGGCCGCCCAGCGCCTCGACGCGGTCGGCGAGCCCGCGCAGCCCCGACCCGCCGCCGAGATTCGCTCCGCCTTGCCCGTCGTCGTGGATCTCGACCACCACGGCGCCGTCCGTCGTCGACATCGCGACGCGCGCGGCCGACGGCTCCGCGTACTTCGCTGCGTTGGTCAGGCTCTCCGCGGCGACGTAGTAAATCGCCGCCTCGAGCGCCTCGTCGAAGCGATCGCGCGGGACGCCGCTGATCTCGACCGGGAACGGAGCGCGGGTGGCGAGGGAGTCGAGGGCGGCGGGGAGTCCGCGGTCGGTGAGGACCGCGGGGTGCAGCCCGCGCGCGAGCTCGCGCAGCTCTTCGAGCGCCAAGTTGAGCTCGGCGGCCGCTCCGTCGAGGATCGTCGCGGCCGCGGCCGGATCGTTCTCGACGGCCTGTTGGGCGAGTCTCAGCTGGAGCGACAGCGAGACGAGCCGCTGTTGCGCTCCGTCGTGAAGATTGCGCTCGAGGCGCCGCCTCTCGCTGATGCCGGCCTCCACGAGCCTGGCTCGCGAGGCGCTCAGCCGGTCGTACGCCTCGACGCTCTCGAGCGCGAGGGCAACGAGCTCGGTGAAGTCGGCGAGACGCCGCTCGGCGTCCGGCCCGAAGTGGGCGGGGCGCGACGAAAAGACGAACAGCGCGCCCCACACGCCGCCGCCGACGCGAATCGGAGACACGACCGACGACAGGAAGCCCGCATCGCGCGTCATCCGCGCGGCCTCTCCCGGGACGTCGGTGTAGTCGTCGACGCGGCCGCCGTAATGCGACGCCTGGAAGATCGGCGCGTCCGGATCGCTGTACGGCACGCGCGTCCCGATCGACAACGACGCGGCGCTCTGCTCGTCCCAGACACCGACGACGAGGCCTCCCTGCTCCTCGAAGCGCACGGTCGCAGCCGTGCGGGCTTCGAGAAGCCGCCCGGCCTCCTCCGCGACCGCGTGGAAGACCCGCTCGGGCGCGGAGGCAGCCGCTACGAGCGTCGCGACGCGGCGAAGCGCGGCCTGCTCCTCGGCGAGCAGGCGAAGCGTGCGTTCCGTATCCCCCATCCCCGCCGGGAGCCTAGAACGCGGCGCGGCCCGCCGGTGAGGGCGGGCCGCGCAGTCGAGGGATGTCGCCGGACTAGCGGGCGCGAACCGGGATCGCGACGGGCTCGGGGCCGGTCTCGGTCTCGGTCTCGTGCTTCAGCTCGGGCAGCCAGTTGAGCCACCGCGGCAGGTACCAGTTCCACTCGCCCAGCAGCTTCATCGTCGCCGGGAGCAGGACGCCGCGGATGATCGTCGCGTCGATCAGGACGGCGGCCGCGAGGCCGATGCCCATCTCCTTCATGTCGATCAGCGGCAGCGTGGAGAACACGAGGAAGACCAGCACCATCACGAGCGCGGCGCTCGTGACGACGCCCGCCGTCGTCTTGATCCCGTGGTGGATCGAGTCGTCGGTCGAGAGGCCGCGGTCGCGTCCCTCCTTGATCCGGCTGAGGATGAACACGTGGTAGTCCATCGAGAGCCCGAACAGGATCACGAAGAGGAACATCGGCAGCCATGGGGTGATGCCGCCGTTCGACTGGAAGTTGAACAGGCCCTCGCCCCAGCCCCACTGGAAGGTCGCGACGAGCACGCCGTAGGCGGCTCCGACCGACAGGAGGTTGAGCACGATCGACTTGAGTGCGATGGCGACCGAGCGGAACGAGACCAGCATCAGTGCGAACGCGAACAGGAGAACGAAGCCGAAGACGAGCGGTGCCGTCGTCGTCATCTTGTCGCTCCAGTCGCTGTCGGCAGCAGTCGGGCCGCCGACCGCGTACTCGACGCCGTCGACCTGACCGACCGTGTTCGGGACGAAGTCGTTCCGCAGCGTGTCGAGTGCTCCCTTGGAGACGTCGTCCGTGCCCTTGCCGTCGAGCGGGATCTCGATCTTGGCGACCGTGTTGTCACGGCTCGCCTCGATGTCGACCGGCCCGCCCATCTGCTTGCTGGCCAGAGCCTTCGACTTCAGCGTGGTGATCGCGTTCTGGACGGCGGGCGCCCGAACGTCGTCGGCCTGGATGGCCACGACTGCGGGGCTGTTGCCGCCGGGGAACGAGTCCTCGAGGTGGCGAAGCGGCTGGATCTCCGCGATCTCGATGTCGTCGACGCCCGTCTGAGCGGTGTTCAGCTGGAACGCCGGGATCGTCAGCGCGACCAGGATGGAGGCGGCCGCGATGAACGAGACAACCGGCCGCTTGAGGACGCGGTCGAGCATTGCGCCCCAGATCCGGCCCTCGCCGTTCTTGCTCTTGAACCGGTGCAGGAACGGCACGCGCCCCTTCTCGATCTTGTCGCCCAGCCGGCCGAGCAGCGCGGGGAGTACCGTCAGCGAGCCGACCATCGCGACCAGGACGACCATCATCGTGGCGACCGAGAACGACATGAAGGTCTTGTCGCCGGACAGGAACATGCCGGCCATCGCGGCCATCACCGTGATGCCCGAGATCAGGACGCTGCGCCCGGAGGTCGCCGCAGCGGCTTCAAGTGCGGCCTTCTCGCTGCGCCCCGCCCGTCGTTCCTCACGCTCTCGCTTGACGTAGAAGAGCGAGTAGTCGACACCGACGGCGAGACCGATCAGAAGGATGACCTCACTGACGCTCTCGTCCATCGGGACGATCGAGCTCGGGAACGCGACGAGGCCCATCGTGGCGAAGACCGCGGTGAGCGCGAGCAGCAGCGGAATCATCGCCGCCACGAGCGACCCGAACACGAGCAGCAGGATCGCGAGCGTGAGCGGGATCGAGATCAGGCCCGCCTTGGCGAGCATGCTGTTGAAGGCTGCGTCGGTGGCCTTCGTCGTGCTGACGCTCCCCATCTCGTCGACGTAGAAGTCGGGATGACGCTCCTGCGCCTTGGCGACCGCGTCGTCGATCTTGTCGATGTAGAGCGAGGCTTCCTCGTACGTGCCCTTCGGCTCGAACGTGACCTCGACGGCGCGACCGTTGTCGGAGACCTGGTCGCTGTGGGCAGCCTGCAGCGGCGACTGGATCTTCGCCACTTCCGGGAACGAGTCGATCGTCTTCGTGACGTCCTTGATGACCGCCACGAAGGCCGGGTTGTCGGCCTTCAGCTTGCTGGACCGGATCAGAACGATCTCGCCCTGCTCGTCCTTGGCGGCCGGGAAGCCGGCCTCGATCAGCTTGTCGGCCTTCTTGGCCTCGCCGACGTTCGTGTCGGTGTCCTCGAGGTACGTCGTGCCGACTGCGGTGCCGAGCACCACAGCGGCGATCACAAAAGCGAGCCACCCGAAGGTTGCGGTCTTCCAGTGGCCCGCGCTCCATCGGCCCATCCGGGCTGCGATGTTGGTTGAGCGCTTGAGCGGTGACAATTTGGTTTCTCCTTGCGTTTGAGGTTGTGACCTTGTAAGTCGCAGGCTCGCAGGGGGGAGGCCCGGCGACGATGTGGCGTCCCCGCTTCTTGCGGTGGTGGTAGCAACACCCCCGAGAACGACTCGGGGCCCGCTGAGCGGGCCCCGAGTCCTGGTGGTGTTGCCCTCAGCTACTCGTACTGGAGCGCCTCGAGCACGTTCAGACGCGACGCGCGTCGCGCCGGCAGGATCGCGGCGAGCATCCCCGCTGCAATCGCGACGACGACGAACGCCGTAAGCGCTCCGACCGGAACGGCGAAGACGATTCCGTAGCCGGACAGCGCCCTCGTCGCCAGCGCGGCGAGGAAGATCCCCACGCCGATCCCGAGCGCCGCGCCGATCAGTGCGGTGACGATGCTCTCGTACCGGATCATCCGGCGCACCTGACGCCGCGTCATCCCGATCGCGCGCAGCATTCCGATCTCGCGCGTTCGCTCGAACACCGAGAGGACGAGGACGTTGATGACGCCGAACAGGCTGACCAGCACGGAGAGCCCGAGCAGCGCGTAGAGCATGTTCAGCGTCGTGGTCAGGTCGCTCAGCTGGGCCGCCTTGAACTCGTCACGCGTCTGCACGTCGGCGGTGGGGTATGCGGCGACGGCCTGCTCGAGCGCCGCGGTGGCCTCGTCATTCGGCTCGCCCGTGACGTTCGCGAGCGTGAACGAGTTGTCACGGTCGGCGAACGCGCTATCGAACGCGGTCGTCGACACGGATACCTGGCCGAACGGCGACCCGCCCTGCGGCTCGTCGAAGATGCCTTCGACCTGGAGCCGGAGCACCTTGCCCGTCGGCGTCTTCAGCGCGATCGGCGAGTCGACGCCGAGGTCGTGGTCGTCCGCGTACCGGTCGGTCACGAAGGCGCCGTCGGTTCCGAGTTGTGCGGGAACCTTGGCGGAGCCGGTCGTCCACTTCATGTTCACGACCTTCGTCAGGTTCCGGTCCACGCCCGAGACGACGACGGACTTGCCGTTCACCGTGGCGTCGCCTTCCCGGATCTGGGAGACGACCTCGACGCTCGGGGCCTTGGCGACCTGCGACGCCGCCTTGTTCGAGAGCGGGTTGTCGCCGCCCGACACGTTGTAGTCGGCAACGAACAGCTCGTCGACCGCGTCCGTGAAGGAGCTGCGGACGCCCTGGCCGAGTACGGCGACGAACGTGATCAGCGACAGGCCGATCATCACGGCAGCGGCTGTGGAGGCCGTCCTCGAGGGGTTTCTCATGGCGTTCTCGCGGGCGAGCTTCCCCGCGGTGCCGCCGATTTTCGCGCCCGGTGCTCCGAGCACGGATGCGAGGGGGCGTACGACGCGGGGGGCCACCATCGCGACGCCGGCGAACATCAGCAGCACGCCGCCGGCGAGCGAGAACAGTCGCACCTTCGTCTCGAGGCCGCTCGCGAACGCGCCGTACGAGAACAGGGCGACGGCCGCGGCGGTGACGACGAGCGAGACCGGCAGCGCGTAGCGCGCGAACCGGGACGGAGGCATGACCGCGCCTTCACGGACAGCCGCGATCGGCGCCACACGGGTGGCCCGAATCGCCGGCCGCAAGCTCGCGAGGAGCGCGATCAGCGTCCCGACTGCGAGGCTGACGAGCACGGTGCGTGGAGCGAGCACCAGGGTCTCCTGCGGAAGGTCGACGCCGCCCGCGGCCAGGAGCGCGTAGAGCGCCTTTGCAATTCCGAGCCCTGCGAACAGGCCGATGACCGAGGCGATCGCGCCGACGACCACCGACTCGAGCACGACGGAGCCGAGCACCTGCTTGCGCGAGGCGCCGAGCGTCCGCAGCGTGGCGAGCTCCCGCATCCGCTGCGCGACGGTGATCGAGAGCGTGTTGGCGATCACGAAGCTGCCCACGAACAGTGCGATGCCACCGAAGGCGAGCAGGATCGTCCGGAAGATGCCCATCCCGTCCTGGCTCTCCTGGCTGTCCGCCTCGGCCTGAGCGGTCGCGGTGTTGGCCTCGATCGTTTCCGTCAGCAGTGGGTCGATCTGCCGGACCAGCTCTGCCTCCGAGACACCGGGCTTCGCGCCGACGAGGATCTGGTCGAGCTTGTTCTGCTTCCCGAAGAGCTCCTGCGCGGTGGGTAGATCGAAGACGGCGATCGTCGCGCCCGCGAGCGAATCGAGCTCGCCGAAGCCGACGAGACCCGTGATCTCGTACTTCGCCGTCGGCCCGTTGGCAAACGCCTGGATCGTGTCGCCGACGTTGAAGTGCTGATCGTCGGCGGTCGCCTGGTCGATCGCGATCTGGCCGCCGGCCGTGGGCCACTCGCCCGTGGTCAGCTGGACCGGGCTCAGGCTCGTGCCGGCGTCGGCGTCAACGCCGACGCCGGTGCCGCTGTCGGCCTCGCCGATCGGCTTACCCTTGCGGTCGACGAGGGTCGTGACGTCTTCCACGCTCGCCTCCACGGCCCGGACGCCGGGGAGCTCCTGGACGTCGTCGACGATGGACGCGGAGAACGGCGGCTTCTCCTGGTCGCCGTCCTCGGTCTTGATCGCGTGCTTGGAGGTGATGACGGCGTCCGCTTGCTTGAACGACTCCTCGTAGACGCCGTCGATCGTCTTGCCGAGCGTGTCGGTCAGGACGAAGCTGCCGCTGACCATCGCGACGCCGAGGACAATCGCGAACGCGGTCAGCGTGGCGCGAAGCTTGCGCCCGAGGAGCCCTCTGAGTGCGACGCGGATCACTGTCCGCTCACCGCCTCGAGCGTGCTGAGGATCTCGCCTGCGCTGGAAGGCCCGAGGTCACGGACGATCCGGCCGTCGGCGAGGAACAGGATGCGGTCGGCGATCGCGGCTGCGCTCGCGTCGTGCGTCACCATCACGGTGGTCTGGCCGTAGCTGGTGACCGATTCGCGTACGAGCGCGAGGATCTCGGAGCTCGTCTTGGAGTCGAGGTTGCCGGTCGGCTCGTCGGCGAACATCACCGTCGGCCGCGAGACGAGTGCTCGGGCGATCGCGACGCGTTGCTGCTGTCCGCCCGACATCTCGGACGGCCGGTGCGAGAGGCGGTCCGACAGCCCGACCTTCGCAACGAGCTGATCGACCCAGGCGCGGTCGGGCTTCTCGCCGGCGATGGAGAGGGGCAGGAGGATGTTGTCCTTCGCCGTCAGCATGGGCAGCAGGTTGAAGAACTGGAAGACGAAGCCGATGTGCTCGCGCCGCAGCTTGGTCAGCTGGGCGTCGTTCAGGTTGCCGATCGCGGTTCCCGCGATGCTGACGTCGCCGGTCGTCGGACGGTCGAGCCCGGCCAGGATATGCATGAGGGTCGACTTCCCGGAACCGGACGGGCCCATGATCGCTGTGAGCTGGCCCTGGGCAACGTCGAGGGACACGCCGCGGAGCGCGTCCACGGCGGTGTCGCCCGCGCCGTAACGGCGAGTGAGGTCGGACGCGGTGACCACGGTGGGTGAGCTGATCGTGGACGGCGCCCGCGGAGCGAGGACGGTCTGCATGTGCGTGACTCCTTACGGTGGGAGGGGATTCGTTCCGAGCCTCCCAGGGATCACTGCCGGCGGCAGGGTGGCACGCAGGCGTCTTGCAGTGGGGGTAGCCGCACCACTAGGCTCGGCGTCATGGAGCGGGCCGCCATGACCGAGCCCGAGCTTCTCGACCGCATGCGGCTGGTGGCCGAGGCGTTCAGGCCCGCCGCGCCGATCGATCGCCGCGGGCTGTTCTCCGGGCGCCAGGAGGAGATCGCCGAGCTCTACTCCGTGATCTCGCAGCCGGGCCAGCACGCGGTCATCTACGGCGAACGCGGAGTGGGCAAGACCTCGCTGGCGGTCGTCGTCGCGGAGCTCCTTCGCGGGTCCGGGATCCTCGTCGCGCGCGCGACCTGCGACTCGAGCGACAACTTCTCCACGGTCTGGCGCAAGGCCCTGTCGGAGATCGCGGTGAGCAGCACCACCGAGGCGATCGGCTTCGGCTCGGCCACGACCGAGTCGAGCATCCCCGCCGCCGGGCTGCTCGGCGGAGCCGACGTCACACCGCACGCGGTGCAGCGGGCGCTCGGCGCGATCGGCGAGCGGCAGCCGATCGCGGTCATCTTCGACGAGTTCGACCGGCTCGGTGTCGCCGAGGGCAAGGACCGCGCAATCTTCGCCGACACGATCAAGACGCTCTCCGACCGGGTCGCTCCGGCGACGATCGTGATCGTGGGCGTCGCGGACGACATCGGCGAGCTGATCCGCGAGCACGCCTCCGTCGAGCGGGCGCTGGTTCAGATCCGCATGCCTCGGATGTCACGTGACGAGCTCGCCGACATTGCCGTCAAGGGCGTCGAGTCGGCCCGCATGCGGATCGCCAAGGCCTCGGTGGCGCGGATCACAGCACTCTCACAGGGCCTGCCGCACTACACGCATCTGCTCACGCAGCTTGCGGCGCAGGCGGCGCTCAACGAGCGGCGCGTGGAGATCGCCATGCGCGACGTGGAGGCCGCCGTCGCGCGCGCGGTCGACCGGGCGCAGCAAAGCGTCACCGAGGCGTACTACCGCGCGACCGCAGGGGACGGCGACGGTCGCCGGCGCGTCCTGCTCGCGTGCGCCCTCGCCCATGAGGACGACTTCGGCTTCTTCTCGGCCGCCGACCTCGACGAGCCCCTCGGCAAGGTGGGAGGCGGGGATGCGAGCCTGGAGGAGGATTTGCTCGAGCTCGCCAAGAGCGAGGCGATCCTCCAGCGGCGCAAGGACGCCGGCGCCGACCGGTACCGATTCGTCAACCCGCTGCTCCAGCCCTACGTGGTCATGCGTGGTCTGTCGGACGGCCTCGTCAAGGCGCGCGACGTCCGCTAGCAGGCGGCGGGCGTCCGCGGGAGCCGGCGCGCCACTTCCACGGCCAGCGTGACCGCCGCGACGACGGCGAAAGCGGCGCCGAGGCCGAGCAGCGGGTCGTTCTCGAATGCCTTGCCACCGACGTAGCCGGACCCGGCCGCGAACGATGCCCAGAGAACGGCCGCCAAGCCCGCGAAGCCGACGAAGCGCGGCCAGCGCATGCGCGTCACGCCCGCCGTCAGAGTCGTGACCGTCCGGCCGCCGGGAATGAACCGCGCCACGACGATCAGGTAGCCGCCGCGCCGGTCGAGCGTGCGCTCGGCCCACAGGCGCCGCGCCTGACCCTTCCTGCCTCGGAAGAGCGGGCGCGTGGCAGTCTGCCCGGCCGTCCTCCCGACTGCGTACGAGCTGTTGTCGCCGATGAACGCGCCCGTCGCGGCGGCGGCGATCACGAAGGCGATGCTCAGGTCGCCGGCGCCGGCGAGGACGCCCGCCGCGATCGCCGCAGTCTCGCTCGGGAAAAGCGGAAACAGCGCATCTGCCGCGGCGAGGCCGAGCACGACCGCGTACGTCCAGGGCGAAGCCGAGACGAGTGCGGTCAGTGACTCGAGCACGGCGTGACGAAGGTCAGCTGCGGCCGAAGGCCCGGGATCCGCGTCCACGGCCTCGTCTGCACGATCGCGAAGGCGCTGAGGGCGACCGCGATCCCGACGATCGAGTCGAGGAAGTAGTGGTTGCCGGTGGCGGTGACCGTGAGGGCCATCAGGATCGGATGGACGGCGAATAGCACCCGGGGCAAGGTGCGGCGCGCGACCCGGAAGCCGATCAGTCCGACGAGCAGGCTCCAGCCCACGTGCATGCTCGGCATGGCCGCATACGGGTTGAACTTGATGCCTGCGAACGACCCCGAGTCGTGGCCGGAGAGCCCGACGGTGTCGGCGATCCCGAGCCCCTGGACGAGCCGCGGCGGCGCGGTGGGGAGGAGCACGTAGGCGAGCGACGCGATGCCGATCGAGAGCAGAAGGACGGTGCGCAGCCGGCGGTACTCGTCCCGGTGGCGCGTACCCAGCCAGAAGAGCGTCGCGAAGATCGTCGGCCCAAAGCCGATCATGTAGTAAACGTCGAAGAAGCGCTCGAGCCCGAGGCCGAGGGCGAGCGTCTTCTGCACGGCGACCTCGTGGAAGATCCCGACGGTGCGCTCGAAATCGACGACCGTGGCCGCGTTCGAGAAGGCCTCGTCTGCGCTGCCGATCGTGAAGTTCCGCAGCGAGAGGTAGGCGCCGTACAGCGCGGCCCAGAGCGCGAGCTCCGTGCCGGTGAACCGAAGAGTGCGTGTAACAGCCATGCGGACAATCTGGCGCACACACTTCCCAACGTCAGGACGGTAGGCCTGTATTTCGAGGTGGGGTTAGCCCGAGTTCTTGCTATCCCCGCAGGAACGCGAGGACGGCCAGAACGCGGCGGTGATCATCCGACGCCTGGGGCAGCCGCAGCTTCCCGAAGATGCTCGTGATGTGCTTTTCGACCGCGCGCGGCGTGATGAACAGCCGCTCACCGATCGCCTGGTTCGACCGGCCTTCCGCCATCAGCTCGAGCACCTCTCGCTCCCGTTTGGTGAGCTCGTCGAGGGGGTCATGCTGGCGGCGCCGCCCGACGAGTTGCGTAACGAGCGCTGGGTCGAGCGCGGAACCGCCCTCGGCGACACGCCGTACTGCGGCGGCGAACTCGTCGACGTCCGAGACGCGGTCCTTGAGCAGGTAGCCCACGCCCTCGGCGCTCTCGGCGAGGAGCTCCATCGCGTACGCGGGCTCGACGTACTGCGAGAGGACGAGCACGCCGACGTCCGGGTGGTTCTCGCGGATCTCCTGGGCGGCGCGGAGGCCCTCGTCCGTCTGCGTCGGCGGCATTCGGATGTCCACGATCGCCACG